>CAZVOP010000043.1:0-27625 GCA_964628445.1 uncultured Pseudobdellovibrionaceae bacterium
GTTTTTTCGCGTTTAGCGCATGCCGATGTCGCCTTGAGTTTGTGCCTGACCGCCATCGACAACGTGATTACCGCGGTGACTCTTCCGCTTTTCGTGGCACTTGGCTTTTACTATTTCATGGGCGAATCGCAGCAGATTGGTTTACAGTTGGCCGAAACATTCAAGATTTTCTCTCTGATTTTGTTTCCCGTTTTGTTGGGCATGTTGTTTTCCGACCGCTATCCTTTGGCGGCGGTTCAAGTGGACAAAGTGCTGCGCATGATATCGATCGTGGTTCTGGTTGTCTTGATCGTGGGTGTGATGGGCGCGAACAGAGAGTTTTTAAAAGTGCATTTCGAAGAGCTTGCCGGTGTGGTTATCGTTTTTAATTTACTGTGCTTTATTTTGGGATACGTCTGTTCACGGGTGGGAGGACTTTCGAGCCCGCAGAGTAAGTCGATCTCGATGGCGATGGGAATTCAAGGAACGGCGTTGGTTGTGACGATCGCGCTGACGTTTTTACAGGACGTCAACTACGCGATGCCGGCGGCCTTTTTTAGCGTGACGATGTACTTGTTCGCAGGCGCCGCACTTCCTATTTTCAGCTATTTGCGCCGCTGATCTAAACGGTTGCCCAGTCCCGAAAAATCGGGCATTTTGCGCCATGCTCAATTCAGCGATCTGTTTTGTCCTAGGCGCGTGCCTTTCCGCCACGGGTATCCAGTTCAAATTGTTTTCGCGGAATGCGACTCGGGTGGAGGTTTGCCTCTTCACCGAGAGGCAAGGCCAAGATGCGATTCAGTGTTATCCGCTCGAGCGCGACCGCGATTCGGGAACTTGGTCGCTGAATATTCGTACTGACGAGCTTAAACGTGCAGGCATTTCACGCACCCAATTTAAGAAGCTTTTGTACGGTTACCGTGTGTGGGGACCCAATTGGAATTACGATCCCGCTTGGACGCCCGGCAGCCTTGCGGGTTTTCGAGCGGACGTGGATAGCGCGGGGAACCGGTTTAATCCAAACAAGCTGGTACTTGATCCCTATGCGCAGGAGATCAGCCATGGCTTTGAGAGCGTGGAAGACGCCACGGTTTTTGAGAGCGGTGCGCTCCATCGAAGCCGCGACAACGCTCGCGTCGCTCCGAAAGGAGTCGTGCTGACCGAACCGCTACGACGTTTCAAAGTTGCGAAGCCCACGCGCGCGTTCAAAGACGAAGTGATCTATGAGGTTCATGTAAAAGGTTTCACGATGAGCGATCCTTCGATCCGTGAGGAATTGCGCGGCACTTACAAAGGTGCGGCGATGAAGGCGCGCTACTTAAAAGATCTTGGCGTGACCGCGGTTGAATTCCTGCCGGTTCAACAAAAGGTTTCATTGCGAAGCAGTCCTAACTATTGGGGCTATATGACTCTTGGATATTTTGCGCCGGAGCGAAGCTATGCCTTCGATAAATCGCTGGGCGGCCCCACGCGCGAGTTTCGCGAGATGGTTGAGGAATTTCATCGCGAGGGAATCAAGGTCTATGTCGATGTCGTTTACAATCATACCGGTGAAGGCGGCGTACATGCGATTGATCCTTCCGTCGGACCGATTTATTCTTTCCGCGGAATCGACAACGCCTCTTACTATGAACTCGCCTCCGATAAGACGCGCTACGAGGACAACACGGGATGTGGACATAACTTGGCGACCTTTCGGGAACCCGTCCGCAATTTCGTGATGGACAATTTGGCCTATTGGCAAGACGTGATGGGCGTCGACGGCTATCGCTTCGATTTGGCTCCGGTGCTGGGTAACGTTCCACAAAATGGGCGCTTCCACTTTGACGGCGAAGATCCAGGCGGAATTTTAAAGCGTGCTGTAAGTGAGCTGCCCGTTCGCCCAGTGGCGGGAGGAGCGGGTGTTGATTTGATTGCGGAGTCTTGGGGTGTCGGTGAGGGCACGTTCGTGCAAGGCCAATTTCCCCGGGGATGGTCGGAGTGGAATGCGCAAGCTTTCCGCGACCCGGTCCGCTCTTTTTATAACAAGCGCGGCATTGAGCCGGTGAAACTTGGCTCACTGGCCGACGGGATTTCGGGATCGCACAGTTTATTCAGCCGCCGTTATCCCTGGAATTCGGTGAATATTGTGACGGCGCACGACGGTTTCACGTTGAAGGATTTGTTTTCATATAATGAGAAGCGAAACAATCAAGCCTGGCCTTATGGTCCTTCGGACGGCGGTGAAAACAACAACCGCTCATGGGACCAGGGTGGCGACCCCATACTGCAAAAGCAATTGGCGCGTACCGCGATGATGACCATGATTTTGTCGGCGGGGGTTCCGCACATTACCGGCGGCGATGAATTTTTGCGCACGATTCGCGGCAATAATAATCCATGGAATTTGGACGGCGTGGGAAATTATTTGGATTGGAATTCGCTTGCAGAAAATCAAAGTTTTTTGAGCTTCGTGCGTGGGCTTCTGCGTTTTCGCGCGGAATTTCCCGCATTAAGGCCCGTGCGGTTTTTTGAAGGGCGTGACTTGAATGGAAACGGCTTGAAGGATCTGACTTGGTATTTGGCATCAGGCGAGGAGTTTCGGCCTGGGGATTTTGACCGTACCGGCGGATTCTTAGCTTACCGCTTGGACACGTCGGAATCGGGTCAGCCGGGAGTGCGCTCCCTTTTTGTCGCGCTCAATTCTGATTTTACGAGTGCGGCGCTCAAACTTCCCGATCCCGCGCCGGGATTTGCCTGGTATCGGGTGGCGGATTCAGCCGCATGGTTTGAGTCCAGAAACAATATTCATCCTAAAGGCCAAGAGGAAAGGATGGGTGAGCGTTACGGCATGCATGGCCGCTGCGCTCTTCTGTTGGTTGAAAAGGCGCTTCCGTAACGCGGCACTTCTTGTCTAGACAAGAAGTTATGCGAAAAAACTAAATTTATTTATTACGTACGACGAGCTTGCGCTGATCCGGCCGACCCATCGAAAGAACTAAAGGGTTTTCAGCTTGGCGCTCGGTGAATTGCGCTTTGTTGCCGAGATGATGCCATTTGTTCTCGATCAAAATTTGTCCGATGGCGCCGCCGAGGCTGCCGCCGGGTCCGAGCAGGATTAAATTGTCGGGCGCGAACTCTTTAAGGGCGACGGTGATCGCGCGAGTGAAATCGTAAGGTTCGACGACCTGGTGCCCAAGCGTGTAGTGATACAAATCGGCCCGGTTCGTCGAGTACGGCTGCCAAACCGCTCCGCGCCCGTCGATTAACGGCAAATTGGGTTTATTGAAAATGCTCTCGGGGATTTTTTGAAAAGCCTTTTCGGCGGTCTCACCAAGCAGCGGCGTATGGAAGGCGGCATGGTTGATCAGTTGAAATGGATAATTCTCGACCGGCGGCAACTCCTTAAGCAGAGCGCTGATGCCAGGCTTATTCGCGCCAAGCACGATAAATCCGCCCAGATAAATTGACGGATAAATCTGAACGCCTTCGCGCTGGCCTGCGCGCACGATGGCCGCATCCACGGCTTGCCGACGTTCGTCACTTTGTTTCCACTCTGCATCGGTTACGGGATAGATGACCTGGCCGCCGATGGTTTCGCTTTTCATCATCGAGCCCATGGTGTTCACCACATGAAACCCGCCGGCCCAATCGAGCGCGCCACCGAAAGCCAAGGCCAAGTACCAGCCCATCGAGTTTCCGGTCACGGCAACGATGTCGTATTGGTCGCGATCGATCGCCATGAAGTCGGCGTAGGCGCAGGCGTAAATCAAACTGGACGCGTGCTCACCCTTGGTGTGCAGCTGCGGCTGGAAGGTATCGGCGTAATCGAGGTCGGTGATGGTGGGCTCACCGAGGGCCTTGCGGCGTTGGTCGATGTCGGTAATGAAATCATGGACGGGGCCGCCGTATTGTTTGAGGTAGCCCAAAGTTTCTTTGGTGTAGGTTCCACGTCCGGGACAAATGACGACTGCGCGTTTTTTCATCTTAGACCTTATTCAGCAGCCGTAAGGCCGCCGTGGTGATTTCATCCGTCGAAGGTAAGCCTGCCGCGGCCGCTTTGCCGAGCGGGATAAAGCAGTCGTCGGCGGCCACGACTTTTACGCGCGGGATCCGCGCGGCCTTTTCTAAAATAAGCCCGCACATCCACTCGCTCCACGATCCGGTCTTACGGCACTCGTCCACGATCAGCACGTGGGGACAATCGCCGATCTCCTCGAGCAACTTGTCTTCCTGAAAATCGCTCAGCCAGCGCATGTCGATGATTTTTGTGTTGATGCCATGTTTGTCTTTAAGGCGTTTCGCGGCTTGCCGCGAAAAATAGGTCCCATTGCCGTAAGTGACGATCGTGAACTCGTCCGAGGCACCGTGCACGCCGAATTCACCAAGCGGGATTTCACCGCTTTTAGGAAAGCTGTGCGCCCAACCCTTATCGTTGGCTTCATGCAGATCGCGGGTCATGTACAGCGCGATCGGTTCGACAAAAACGATCACGCGGCCTTTTTCCCAAGCGAGCTTGGCACAAGTGCGAAGCATTTTGACCGCGTCCTCGCCGTTCGAAGGTACGGCGACGATCACGCCTGGAATATCGCGAAAGACCGCAAGCGAATTGTCATTGTGAAAGTGCCCGCCGAAACCTTTTTGGTAGGGAAGGCCCGCGATTCGCACGATCATGCCATTGGTGAATTGCCCTTGCGAGAAAAACGCCAGGGTCGCGGCTTCACCGCGCAGCTGGTCTTCGGCATTGTGGATGTAAGCCAGGAATTGAATTTCAGGGATCGGCAAGAAACCGTTGTGAGCAAAGCCGATCGCGGTTCCTAAAATCGTCTGCTCGTCCAAAGGTGAATTGAAAACACGCCGGGGGCCGAATTTTTTATACAAGCTTTCGGTGACGTTATAAACGCCGCCTTTTTGCGCGACGTCTTCGCCGAAGACCACCGCGCCGGCATAACGTTGCAGGATCTCTTGCAGGCCCAGATTGATCAGCTTGGCCATGTGGAGCGGCTTTTCTAAATCGGCGCCGAGAAGTTCGCGGACTTCATCCGCGGGTTTTTCGCTTGGTAAAGGTTTGGGACTTGCTACCGCGATCAAGCTCTCACGCACTTCTTCTCTTTTTAAAAACTTCGGGCGCGTTTTAACATATTCGCCGATGGCGGCCACTTGGCCTTCGATGGTTTTGTACATCCCGACGATTTCGTCGGCAGTCGCGAGATTGTTGTCCAAGGCGATTCGTGCCGAATGCAGTAATGGATCGTTAAACTCAGTCGTTTCGATACGCGTGAGCGGATGATAAAGATTTTCGACGTCACTGCCGGCATGGCCCATCAAGCGGACCGTCTTGACATGCAAGAAGACGGGTTTGCGACGGGTGCGTGCATATTTTTCGGCAGCTCGCGCAGCTGCATAGGTGTCGGCAAGATTCAATCCATCGCACTTGATGTAATGCAAACCTTCGCGATGGGCGAATTGGCTCTCTAACCAATTTTGCGGCGTCGAAACCGAAATGCCGATGCCGTTGTCTTCACAGATAAAAATAATCGGCATCGCCACGTTTTGATGCGCGACCCACAAAGCGGAATTCACCGCGCCCAAAGCGGTCGAGTGATTGATCGAAGCATCGCCAAAGGAGCAAATCACCACGGCGTCGCCCGGCATGACCGCGGATTCCAATTTTAAATCTTTGGCGCGTCCGATGCTGAGAGCCGCGCCCATGGCCTTCGGCAAATGGGAGGCAATGGTGCTGGTTTGCGGAGGGACCATCAGCGGGAAGCTTCCGAAGACTTTGTGCCGCCCTCCAGCAATGGGGTCTTCGCTTGAGGCGACGTAAGACAACAACGTGTCGTATAAAGGTGTCGAGCCAGGGATCTGTTTGGCCCGCTGAATCATAAAGGCGCAGCTGCGGTAGTGCACAAAAGCCATATCGGTGAGGCGAAAAACCTTCCCCCAGACCGCATTGCCTTCATGTCCACTGCTGCCGATGGTGTAAAAGCATTCGTTTTGGTTCTTAAGAATGCGCGCGCGCAAATCGAGCTGGCGGCTCATGATCTGCGTCTCGAATAAGTCCATGAATTCATCGGGCTTCAGCCCCGAATCGGCGAGGGCCGTGGAGCTGCGGGGCTCCGGCAACTGGCCTGCGGGCACAAAATTAAGGAAATTGCGGTCCACATGTTCGGCGCGGTTGTACATAGGGATCCAAGATTACTCCTGGGCCTAGACTCAGTCAAAGTGGTCTGTTACGAATTATAGGTACAAAAAAAGGGAGCCCCATGGCGTCGTATGAATCTTTGAACTACATGGAAGAAGAAGGTCTTTTCACCAGCGAAGAGCTGATGATCCGCGACACCGTTCGCGAGTTCGTGAGCGAAGAGGTCATTCCGACTTTGCAGGAAGCCAACCGCGAAGAGAAATTCCCGGCGCAATTGATTCCGCGTTTTGCGGAGATGGGCTTACTCGGTTCCACCATTCAAGGTTATGAGTGCGCAGGCCTTGGCCATGTCGCTTATGGCTTAGTGATGGCGGAGCTTGAGCGCGGCGATTCGGGCATTCGTTCCTTTTGCTCGGTGCAAGGCGCTTTGGTTATGTATCCGATTTATGCTTACGGCTCGGAGGAGCAAAAGCAAAAGTATCTTCCGCAACTTGCTAAAGGGGAATTGGTCGGCTGTTTTGGTCTGACTGAACCCGATGCCGGATCAAATCCGGGCTCGATGCGCACGAAGGCCGAAAAAGTGCCGGGCGGATACAAAATCACCGGCAATAAAATGTGGATCACCAACGGTTCGGTCGCTGATATCGCGATCGTGTGGGCGCGTTTGGACGGTGAAGTGCGCGGTTTTATCGTGGAAAAAGGCACGAAAGGCTTTTCGACTTCGTTGATGAAGGGCAAATTCTCTTTGCGCGTTTCGGTGACTTCGGAATTGCACCTTGTGGATTGCGTGGTTCCCGAAAATGCGATCTTGCCGAATGGCAAAGGTTTGAAAGCGCCTTTAGGCTGCTTGACCCAAGCCCGCTACGGAATTGCTTGGGGCGTTTTGGGCGCGGCCGATGCCTGCTACCATGCGGCTCTGAACTACTCCAAAGAGCGCACGATCTTCGACGGCAAACCTTTGGCGGCGTATCAATTGGCGCAAGCTAAATTGGTGAAGATGGTGCAAGAGATCACGAAGGGTAAGTTGTTGGTGTTGCAGGCGGGTCGCTTGAAAGAGGCGGGCAAACTGATGCCGCACCATGTGTCGTTATGCAAAATGAACAACTGCCGTATCGCTTTGGATGTCGCCCGCGACGCCCGCGATATGCTCGGCGGCAACGGGATCATCGACGAATATCCGGTTATCCGCCATATGATGAACCTCGAAACCGTAAACACTTACGAGGGCACCGAGGACATTCATCGTTTGGTGGTGGGTCAGCAGATTACGGGTACGGCGGCGTTCCGTTAGGAACCGCACCTTCGGCGCCGAAGGTGGAAAAGCGATACACTTTTGTGCTCAAATCACCTTTAACACGCGGGAATGCACGGCTTTGAGCCGCGCGGAATCCTGGTGGCCGTGCTCGACCAAGATCACATCGATCCCTAAAGCCGTTCCCACTTCCAAGTCATGATCGGTGTCGCCGATCATGATGGTGGCTTCCAAAGGCAGATTCACCCGGCGGATCAGCTCACGTCCGCGTTCGACCTTCGATCCCGCTTTTTTGTCGGGGATACCGACCACGTGATGAAACAAATCCTGCAAGCCGAACTGAGCCACCGAAGCCTGCAAAACATTGTGCTCCGAGGCCGAAAGCAGAGACTGCATTTTGCCGCTCATGTGCACGAATTCCAAAGTCTCGCGGGCGCCCGGCCATAGCGCGCAGGTGTGAAGCCCGTCATAAAAGTGTAAATTGAAGCGTTCGCAAAGCTCGGTGAATTTTTTGGAACTGCAATCAAAGCCAAGCTTGCGGTAGTAGTCGATCACGGGAAAACCGAAGGTCTTTTTGTAGGCCTCCATATTCGTCGGCGACAGGTTCTCTTCCTGCAACAGACGGTTAACGACCTTAAGGGCATGCTCGAGGTCGTTCAGCAAAGTTCCATTCCAGTCCCAGATCACATGCTGTTTATCTTTTAAGTGCGGCTGAAGAGCATTCACGGAGCGGCCTCCAGGAATTCCTCGCAGCGGGAAAAGGGAACGAAATCGCGCTCGATAAGCTCGTTATAAAGGTCGTCGGGCGACAAGCCCAATTCCCCGCGCGCCAGTCCGTATTTTTCTGCCCAATGATCCGCTTTGAATTGCATGGGGTGCGGACGGATACCGAAAAATTCAGCGATCAAACGCGTGCAGTAAGTCGCGGTCGGGTTTCCCCAGCGAAAAAAGAAGTCGAAGGGCTTACCGACCCATTTCGCGAGCCATTCTTTACTCGGTTCGGGCACGGCCTCATTGTGAAGATAATAGAATTTGTGTCCATAAATAGTGAGGTCATCGACCACATCGACCCCTCGGTGGGGATGTGCATGCACCCATTTATCGCCGACGCGGATCGCGACATGATAGAAGCGGCCGTTCGGCTCGAGCTGAATCAGTTTTCCGTCCTGATAGGCCTCAATAAAAACGACCTCGGCGGCCATTGCAAAATGAGACACCGGCCCAAGGCTGAGCAATATGAAGAACTTTACCCATTGCATTAAGGGCGGAGCCTCTCTCAAATCCACCCCTTCGTCCAGTGATTCCGAAATGTGTTAAGATGTTTAAGCGACGGCCCGCCGATGTCGATAAAAGGCTATGGAAAACAAGCCGGTCATTTTGATCGTCGACGACGATAGCGTTTCGCTAAGCCTTCTTTGTAAACTGGTTGAAAAGCTCGAATATATCGTGCTTCAGGCCCAAGACGGTTTGATGGCCGCCGAGATGCTTAAGGACAATGCCGTCGACCTCGTGATTGCCGATTACGATATGCCGGGGATGAACGGTGTCGAGCTTTTGAAAGTCGTGAAGGAAGAATTCCCGCGCCTTCCGTATATTTTGGTCACCGCTTATTCGAATATTCAGGTCATCAAAGAGGCATGGAGCTTTGGTGCATTCGATTTTTTCCAAAAGCCGGTTTTTGTCGATCGTCTGAATCAAACGATTCGTCTGGCGGTGGAGTATGGGCATCTTTCGATCGCGCGCCGTAAATTTCCGCGCATGGAAGAGGCCAAGCCTGATCCGGATTTGCTGGAGATCGGCGTTGTGCGTGAGCTCGCCGTTGCATTGAAGCGCGAAGATCTTTTGGCGATCGTTGAAGAATTTGAGATCCACGCCCGCATCGAACTGGAACAAATTTTCCGCTACAACACCGTCAGAAATCCGCAAGAAGTGAAATCGATCGCGCATCGCATGGCTGGCACTTCGATCAACTTAGGATTGGTGAAGTTTTCGCAAAACTTGCGCACGATTGAAGCGCAGCCCGCGGAGCGCATCACGGATGCGGCGGTCCTTGAGCAGATGCTTGAAACATCCATCTATTGGCTAAAGCACTATCTCACTCAGATTTTCCAGGATATCGCTGTCTAAAGGATTCCCAACCAGGGGCCGCATCATACACCCAGCAGAAACGATTCGCCGTCTTGCGGTCAAGAGGGTCATTGGGAGCCGCCGGCATCGCGGCTTCAAACTCTTCCGAGGTCGCGAAATTCAGCGCTTTGGATCCCTTTAATTTCCTTCGGCAGTTGGACACCGCGATGGTTTGCCGGTCGTTCATCAACGAATCGAAGGACATCGAGTTAACAAAGCCTTTTAAGGTGAATACGAATGACGGATTGGCGAGCAAAGTCGCTCGCGCATCGCGAAGCTCACATTGTGGATCGGCTTCGGTCACCGCGGAGGGCGTGATCTTCACGGCCAAAGAATCCTTGCGTCCTTCGCAGGAGTAAGTGTGATTGCCGATATCTTGTTCAAAGATGACGGTTTCGTTTTTACCCATCTTGCGCAGTGATTTATCGCAGAGCTCGTGGACTTTTTTAACGATCTCGTTCACCGGGCAGTTCGCGCCGCCGCTGGCATTGATCAAGCGGGTCATCGTGACGTCCCAAGCCGCCCATTCGACTTTAGTGGCGGATTCGGTCCGCAACCATAGCCAGGTGGGAAAAATAATATTGACCGCGATGAACGCGATTTGGAACGGACCCATATCGTAAGGGTAGCGAAACTATTCCCGTATGGCTAACGTGCTCTCACGTTTTCCCTGAAAACCGGGACGATCCAGTAGACGAAAGCCAAGGCTTTTTAGCACGCGGTTAAGAGCGCCGGTCGCCGCGTATGTGCACAGCAACGTTTGCGAAGCGAGTGCGGCTTCGAGTGTCGCCCGCATCTCATTTTCCCGCCACAGCTCGGGCGACATCTTTTTGCTGAAAGCATCGTAAAAAAAGATTCCGGCTCCGGTCACGCCGCCGGCATCCTCGGGAAAAGTTCCGCGCAGCGAGAGTCTTCCATCCCTCAAACCTTCGGCCATTAATTTTTTGAATTCCGAAATCTCAATCGCAAAATGCCGGCAAACCAAATTTGCGATCTGATCGTAAACTGTCGCAAGCGCCGCGGGCTTCCCCGCGATCCAACGCAAAAACTCTTCGCGCAAAAAGGGGTCTGCCTCAAAACTCCAAATCTTCCACTCCGCCAAATCGCGCTTTAAAAATTCGCCGACGGCGATCATCTCATTGTAGCCAAGGCCAAGTCCCAGCGAGATCACATATGCCGGGAGGCCTGCCTTCAACGCCATCGCGAGCCCGTGATGGTAAATATACACGCTCTCCAGAAAGGCCCCGCCCGAATGGTGCATCTTTTCAACATAGCCGTCGGCGCGCTTATAAGCGATCGTAGGGCTGCCGTCGCCGGTTGAATGGATCTCAAGTTGTGGAGGTAAACTAGGCATGGTAGTAGCCATAAATTAGTTCGATCACGGAGTCTATGGAAACACTCATCCCTTACTATCCAATCAGCCGTTTTTACAAGGAGCGCTTTCACGAGAAAGTGCATAAGATTTCCGTGGCAGTCGCCGACACGTGTCCTAATCGCGAAGGCTTGAAGGGAATGCAGACGTGCAATTTTTGCGATCAATGGGGTTCAGCGGCTTACAGTAAAAATTTGGAAAAGCCTTTGCGCGAGCAGATCGAAGAAGTGCGTCAGACGGTCAGGGAAAAGCGTAAGGTCAAAAAATTTCTGATTTATTTCCAGGCGTACACCACGACGTTTTCTAAAGTCAGTAAGTTGCGCGAGCAGTTTGAGCTGGCTTTGAGTTATCCCGATATCGTCGGCATCGTCGTGGGCACGCGTCCCGATTGCGTCTCCGGCGCCTTTCTCGACACTTGCAACGAAATGTCCAAGCGCACTTTTATGGCGGTGGAGATGGGCGTGCAATCTTTCGACAATGAAATGCTGAAGTGGATGCGGCGCGGACACACGATTGAACAATCCGAAAAGGCCATTCAGTTGATCGCGGAGAGGTGCCCGGACGTGAATCTGGGTATCCATTTGATTTTCGGCAATCCGGGCGAAACCGAGGAGTCGGTGATCGAAGCCGCGCGCCGCACGAATTTGTTGCCGATTCAAAACGTCAAATTGCATCACATGCACGTTTTAAAAAATACGCCGCTGGCCGAAGATTTTGCCGCGGGACTATTCACGCCGATGGAGCGGGAACAGTACTTCAAGCATTGCACCTTATTTTTGCAGCATCTGCGCCCCGACATCGCGGTTCATCGCTTGTCCGCGTTTTCTTCGCGCTGGGATGAGTTGGTCGCGCCGGCTTGGACGACCTTCAAGATGCAGATGTATCAGGGCATGCTTGATTTTATGAAAGAGCGCGGAGCCTATCAAGGGCAGCATGTTTAAGGCATTGTTGCTTTTAGGATTTCTTTTTTTAGCCGCCTGCCAAACCGCTGCGCAAAAAAATATGGCGCTGCTTAATGACCGCGCCGAGAAATTGCGGCCTTTGAGCGAGTGGCGCTCCTCTTGGTGCCGGGTCGAAGTGGAAATGACCCAGCCCGCACTTGCGCGCTTTAAAGAAATGTTTCCCGATGAGAATTTGGCGACCGAATCGTGGGCTTACAATTGGAAAGCGCGCGAAAACATGTGCGAGGTTACGCCGGTAGACGTGTCGCCGGCGACGAAAAGTCAGCAGGGCTTTCTCAACACGGCCTTTTGCCTGCTGTTGCAAGTTCATTATGTCAATTCGCCATTTGATGAGTTGAAGATCGAACCTCGGGATATTGAGAGCGTGAAGGACGTCGTGCATATCGCATCCGGCGCGGATAAGGATCTGGGGATCTATTTGCCGCGCGAGCGTTTTGTGGTGGAGACCAGAACCCGCAGTCGCGGCCAACTGATCGCCGAGTATTCGGAGAACGGCGGTCATTGGCTGCCGTCACGTTTGGAACAACGGCGGGGGAATACTATTTTTGTCGTCGAAGACATGCAGTATGCCGGCGCCAGGCCGTGGCTTGAGTCGTTTTGGATCGCCGTCGGCGGCGAGAAGGCTTTGCGGCAATCGCAAGTGAAAATCAAGGACTGCCGGGATCTCTGAGGTCTGTTCACGTTCGACGCAGCACTTCTTGTCTAGACAAGAAGCTTCGCATCAAAATTAGTTTATAGTCGAATTTCGCTACCTTTCACTTCCGTGTCTTCTGGCGTGAACAGCAACGTCCCATGCGGAATCCGCGGCGCAGGGCCCTTCTTGTGCAGCCACGAGAAAAATTCGCGCTTCGCGCCTCGGCAAACCAATTGCCGCGTTTTTCCCTTTTCTTCAAGGGTGTCGCCGATCACGCGGGTGGCTCCACGCCATTTGTTATCGCGCACGGTTTGGCTTGTGAGCAGATAAGAAAAGGTAAGGGTGTTATTTTTCATCGGCAAATGCTCTTCGATTTCCGCGAACCAATCGGGGGCATCGAAATGCACGCGATGATGGCACCAATCGCGCGGGGACAAATTCAGCAACGGACACGCGCTCGAATGCGTGCACGGGGCGAGCGGTTCGAAATTTTGCGCGATGAATTTGGAGCGCCACTCCATCAGCGCGCGGCCGCAGTCGCGGGTTGATGGCTCAACAATCAGCCAATGATCAAAGGCCTCAAGCCGCGGCAATGATTTTTGCATCTCTAAAAACGAATAAGAAAAAATCGCCAGGGCGCCCTTCGAAGGGCGAATATCCGTGCGCGTAGTGCTCTTCCAAAGGCCCTTCGCTTGTGCTTCGAGGCGAAGATGGTAAGCCTGCGCTTCGCGCGATTGCTCGATGGAATAAAGCGGCCGCGGGCTTAACCACTGCTGATCTTCCAAAACCCATTGCGTGGTGCCTAAGCCGCTGCCGAAATCCCAGATTTCCGAAATCGCTTCGGCCGGAATGAAACGCTCAACCTCTTGAAAGGCGCGCACTATACGTACGGAATTCAGGGGCATGAAATAAGCCAAGGTCGCCGGAAGAGCGAAGGGTTGCTCCCAAGGCGTGGTCCGACCGGGATTTTTCACATAAAAATCGGAGAGCTTTTGCACGTTTTCGGCGATCTCGCGCGCCGGCAGACGCGGAATGAACTCTTTAAATATTGAACTGAGCGTTAGCTTTTCGCTGTCCATTCCCGCCGTGGCTTTCCAGATCGATGAGGGTTTTGTAAACTTGGTCGGGAGTGATTTCCCTCATGACATCGGGGTTGAACATCTCCGCATCATTCAATTGCGGAACCAGGAAGATCGCTTGCGCGCCCTTCGGTCCCCAGCGGCGCGGATGTTCCACCTTGCGGGGCGAATAAATGCCGAGGACCGGGGCACCCAGCGAAGCGGCCAAGTGCAAAACACCCGTACTTGGCGCAACCACGCTTTTTGCTTGCGACAACAGATCTAGCAGCTCCGAAAATTTCAATTCGTCGACCAGCCACTTCACATTCGGCAAGTCCTTCACCTCGGCCACGCCTTGAAGATATTTTTTATCCATCTTCGTGCCGGTGATTAAAACGGGTCCTTCAAGCGCAAGCTTCTTGATGAGTTCATTAAAAAAATCCTGAGGCCAATTCAAGGCCGAACCCGCCATGCCCGGGTGAACTACGCGGTAACCTTGGCTCTTGAGTCCCCGCGCCGCCACGGTGGCGAAAGGATTGGGCGGCAGCAGGCGCAAGAAATTTTTCTTCACCTGCGCAAGGTTCGCGGTGTGGCGGGAGCCCAAGCGATTAAAACCCCATTCAACCAGATCAAAGTTAAAATCGCTTTCATGCCGGTCGGCTTGAGAGCGTTTTTGTTTAATGAGCAAATTTAAAAACAAGACCGAATGCCATTGACTGCGGCGGCCGATGCGCTCGGGCACGCCGGCCCACCACATGGCCATCGAAACCCACCATGGGTTGTGCAACAAAACGACGGTTTGCGGACGGTTTTTGTGAAGCCAGCCGACCATGCGAAAAAATTCGAACGGCGAGAAGCCGCGCTTGAACTCGGCCGCTTGTCTTTTTGGCGATGATTGCTCTGTCAAAGAAGCGAGGCCCTTGGTGATAAACCAGTGGACACGTTGCCCTTGCATAACGGGATGTTCGTCAACGGGCAAGCTGACGACCAAATCGCCGATTTTGTCCATGCGTACGAGCAGAATATCCACATTTCTTATGTCCATGCTCTCCAATATATGGCATGAAACATGGGTGAAGGAAATCAAAATGCTGGAGAGCGAAATCCGTAAACAAATTCTTAGTGCGGCTGAGCGCCTTTATGCGCGCAATATGCTGGCCGCGGCTGACGGCAACATCAGCTACCGTTTGAGCGATCAACGCATCTTGATCACAGCCAGCGGAGTCTCCAAGGCTTTCATGCAAGAGGATCAAATCGCGGCCATCGACATCGAGGGCCGGGTGCTTGAGGGCCACCCCTCCGGCGAGCGCGACATGCATCTGGCGATCTATCGCGCCTGTCCCAAAGCCCGCGCGGTCGTTCACGCGCACCCCGTTCACGCCATTGCCTGGTCGCTGGCGAAGCCCAACCTTGAAGAACTACCGAACGAACATTTAGGCGAGGTCATCTTAGGCGCCGGGCAAATTCCTTTCGTGCCGTACGCCAGGCCGGGAACCGTGTCGATGGGCGAGATGTTGAAACCTTATTTGCCGAAATGCCGCGCACTGATCTTAAGCCGCCACGGTGCCGTCTGCTGGGGCGAAGAAATCGCGGAAGCCATGAATGGCATGGAGCGCATCGAGCACTCGGCGCAAATTCTTTGGCTTGCGGAACAACTCGGCGGTTGCAAGCCGCTTCCGGCGGATGAGGTCCAAGCCTTGCGTGCGTTGCGCGAAAAAATGGGGGAGCGATTGCTATGAAACATTTCACATCGACCGCGATCAAAATCGACAGTCGCGGGTTGCAGATTCTGGATCAAACCCAATTGCCGCTACTTGAAGTGTGGCAACAGGCCGGCGATCCCAAGGCCATGGTGCAAATCATTAAGAACCTGAAGGTAAGGGGTGCACCGCTCATCGGCGTCGCCGCGGCTTTGCAAATGGGAGTTATGGCCGAAGGTAACCCTTCGAAGGAAGATTTTGAAAAGGCGATCGAGGATTTGCGCAATGCACGCCCGACGGCCGTAAATTTGATGAATTGCCTCGACCGCATCAAGGCCGTCTATCTCGACCGAGGGATCGCGGGCGTTCCGCTTGAAGCACAGAAGATATTTGAAGAAGATGTGGAGCTCTGCGCGCAAATGTCCAAACATGGTGCGGCCGTTATTCAAGACGGCGAGAACATCCTCACCCATTGCAACACCGGCGGTCTTGCGACGGCGGGGCAGGGCACGGCCCTTGGTGCGATTATCGAAGCCCATCTGGCGGGTAAAAAAATACATGTCTATGTCGATGAAACGCGGCCCCTACTGCAAGGCGCGCGGCTGACGACATGGGAATGCGAAAAGAATAAAATCCCGTTCACTTTAATTTGCGACAACATGGCGGCTTTCCTGATGCAAAAAGGAAAAGTCGACCGGGTGATGCTTGGCGCGGACCGCATCGCCCGTAACGGCGATTTTGCCAACAAGGTGGGAACCTACGGCTTGGCGGTTTTGTGCGCTCATCACCAAATTCCCTTTCATGTCGTGGCACCGCAAACCACGATCGATCGTGAATGTCCGAGCGGCGACGCCATCCCCATCGAGGAACGTAAACCCCAAGAGGTGCGCAGTCACTGGTCGCCGCAAACCTGCCAGGTGTGGAATCCGGCTTTTGACATCACGCCGGCCGCACTGGTGACCTCATGGATATTTGATCACGGCATTTTTTCTCAAGAGCAAATTAAAAACGGCGAATGGTTGGGGTAAATTATGTGGGCGGTTATCGGCGGATCGGGTTTTGAAAAGTTTGAAGGTTTCAAGAAAGTAGAAGATCTTTCGCGCGAAACACCATTCGGATTGACCTCGAGTGGGTTCAAAAAAGTTCGAGTCGCGGGAAAAGAAATTTTATTTATATCGCGTCACGGGGAGCATCACGAAGTTTTACCCTCGGAAATCAATTACCGCGCCAATATTTATGCCCTAAAAAAGTACGGCGCAAAGGCGATCGTCAGTTTCTCGGCGGTGGGCTCGCTGCGCGCCGAGTTTGAGCCCGAACATATGGTGATCCCTCTTCAATATATCGATCGCACCAAAGGCATTCGTGCGCACACGTTTTGCGGTAACGGCTTGGTCGGTCACATGTCGCTCGCTCACCCGGTCTGCCAAGAACTTGCCCGGAAGGTCGGGACGTTGGCCCGGCAAGAGGACTTCACGGTCCATGTCGGCGGGACGTATGCTTGCATTGAAGGACCGAATTTCTCGACTCTCGCCGAAAGCCTTGCCTACCGTGAACTTCCGGCCGACATCATCGGCATGACCAACTTCCCCGAGTACGCGCTCGCGCGTGAGGCGGGGATGTCGTATTTGCCGTGCAGTTTCGTCACCGACTACGACTGCTGGGACACCACGCGCCCGCATGTTACGCTGGAAGAAGTTTTGCGCATCATGAAACGCAATAACGGCAAGGCGTTCAGTTTATTGCAGCGGATTTTGCAGTCGAGTGAAGATCTTCTGCAGGGATGCGAGTGCTCTAACCAAGGCCTGCGCACAGGGATGTTTAATCCGGTCGAATCCCTCGAGCCCGCATTGCGTGAATGGGTTCAGGTCTTGACGCGTACTTAAGTCCAGCGCGGACTTGTCGTGAGTTACCGATTGAGGAGATAATATAGAAATCCCCGGGGGGTATTTATGTGGAAGCTTCTTGTTGTTTCAATGTTAATCGGCTTTGCGGCACACGCGGATAAAACCGCGGTCACCGACGAAATGGGCGGCGAAGGTCAAGACAGCGAAAAGTACGCGGTGGCCCGTGGAAATCCTAAAGAAGGTGATCCGGTGGATAACGGCGACCCCTGCCTTAGCGGCAACAGCGTGAAGAATTTTGAGAAGCATTCACAGGAAAGCCGAACGATCGTTCAGCGCGGCGCGCGCGCACCTGGGCAAAATGGACAAAGCCTTCGCGTGATTCGTTTAGCGCTTCAAGGGGGAAGTCTTGTGCCGGCCGGTGCGGATCTGGGAACGAATGCCGCGGATGCGGGACCGCTTCTAGAGAAGTATGGATTCGTGAATTTGCTGAAATGCCCGGCATGGAAGAAGAAATTGGGTGAGGGCGAGAAGGCCGCCTTACCGTTGGGTGCGATACTTGTTTATTCCCCGAGCGACACAAACAATAAATTCGGCGATATTCGTATGAAAACCCCTGAGGGTTGCCTAGGCGGAGGTCCGAAGCCAGTGAGCGATGAGGAATTGGCGCAGGCTTCTTCAGACGCGGGTCAACGTGAAGTCGTTAAAAAAATACTGACCGAAAAAGCCGCCATTGAGCATATCAAAAAAGCCAAATGCGGTAAGAATCCCGGGTATAAACTCACCGGCATCTACGTTAAGAACGTGAATTAACGCCGGGGTGAAGATGCGAAAGCTTTTGATACTCTCCATTCTGTTAGGCTTCGCGGCCCATGCCGAAGAGGCCTGCTTGTCCGACAGTGCGGTGAAGGCTTTCGAGCGAAAATCCATTAAGGCGACGATTCCCTTTATAAAAAAGAATGCCGACCCACCCAAGGTTCCGCACAGCAGCTACTTGAATATCGGCATGGCGCTAATCGATGCGGGCCTTATGAAACAGGAATTCCTCGGCAAGACACCGAAGGAAGCATCCGAGCGGCTGGCCGGGCAAGGCTTCGTGAATTTACTCGATTGTCCCGCGTGGAAAAAGAAAATCGGTAAAGGCGACGGCAAAGGCACGCCGGTTGGCGCGATCATGATTTATGAATCGAAGAACAAGAAAGATACCTTGGGTTCGATCCGCATGCGCAGCCCGAATGGTTGCATCGTGGCGGGCCCGCACGCGGGCGCATGCCGTAAAGCCGGAGTCGTGCTCTCCGGCGTATTCATTAAAAATGTAAATTAAGTGTAAGCTTCCATCGGCAGGCAAGAGCAAACCAGATTCTTGTCGCCGTAAGCGTTGTCCACGCGTCCGACCGAAACCCAAAATTTGCGCTCACGCACCCATTTCAAGGGGAACGCGGCTTTTTCGCGGCCGTAGGGGTGATCCCATTTGTCGCTGAGTAAATGAGTAAAGCAGTGGGGCGCGTTCTTCAGCACATTGTTCTCGCGATCGGCCGAGCCGCTTTCAATCTCCGCGATTTCCGCGCGGATTTGAATCATCGCTTCACAAAAGCGATCGAGCTCTTCTTTGCTCTCGGACTCGGTCGGCTCGATCATCAGCGTGCCCGCGACCGGCCACGACATGGTCGGCGCATGGAAGCCGTAATCCATCAAACGTTTCGCGATGTCGTCGACCGTCACACCCGCGGTTTCTTTGAACGGACGCACATCAATGATGCACTCATGAGCGACGTAGCCGTGCTTACCTGAATACAGCGCCGGATAATGCTTGGATAATTTTTTGGCGATGTAATTGGCGTTTAAAATCGCGGTTTGGGTCGCAAGCTTTAAGCCGTCACGGCCCATCATCGCGATGTAAGCCCACGAGATCGGCAAAATGCCGGCGCTGCCCCAAGGCGCGCTGGTGGTGGATGAGATGCCTTGCAAAGGCCCCGCTTCGGGTACCAGCGAGTGCTTAGGCAAAAATTCTTTTAAGTGCTCGCCGACGCCGATGGGGCCGACTCCAGGTCCGCCGCCGCCGTGGGGAATACAGAATGTTTTGTGTAAATTCAAATGACTGACGTCGGCGCCGATGCGTCCGGGTTTACAGGTGCCGACCATGGCGTTCATGTTGGCGCCGTCCAAGTAAACTTGGCCGCCGGCTTTATGAATCATGGCGCAAATCTCGGAAACGGTTTCTTCGAACACGCCGTGGGTCGAAGGATACGTGATCATCAAAGCGCCCAAGTTGTCCTTGTGCATTTCGATTTTCGATTTCAAGTCCGCCATGTCGATGTTGCCGTCGTTGTCGCAACCCGTGACCACCACTTTGAATCCAGCCATGACCGCGCTGGCCGGATTGGTGCCGTGGGCACTTGAGGGAATTAAGCAGATGTTGCGATTTTCTTGCCCTTTGGATTTTAAATATTCGCGGATCACCAAGAGCCCCGCGTATTCGCCTTGTGAGCCGGCATTGGGCTGCACGCTGACCGCCGCATAGCCGGTGATCTCGGTCAGCCATTTTTCCAATTGGTGAATGAGCTCAAGATAACCTTGCGCTTGAGTGAGTGGCGCAAACGGATGGATCTTGGCGAATTCGGGCCAGGTGATCGGAATCATCTCGGCCGTGGCGTTAAGCTTCATCGTGCACGAGCCTAGCGGGATCATCGACTGCGTGAGCGACAGATCTTTGGCTTGTAGGCGATTGATGTAACGTAACATTTCCGTTTCGGAGTGGTACTGATTGAAGGTCGGGTGAGTGAGATAGGCACTTGTGCGTTTGAGATGAGTGGGAATTTGAAAGCCGCTCATTTTTAAACATTCGTCGACCGACGGCACTTCAAGGCTGTTTGAGAAGATTTTCAACAACGTCTCGACGTCTTCGCCGGTGGTGGTTTCATCAATGGAGATCTGCAACGCCTGCGGCGTGTAGGAGTTTAAGTTTATTTTCTTTAAGCGAGCGCGGTTGAGGATTTCGTCGCGCTGGGGGCCTGAGATTTTGATTTGCAAAGTGTCGAAGGCGGATTCGCTGTTGAGAGTGAAACCGAGCTTCTTTAAGCCCGCGCCGATCGCGCGGGTAATTGTCGAAACACGTTCACTGATCGCGCGCAAACCCTTGGGCCCGTGATAGACCGCGTACATCGAAGCCATCACCGCAAGGAGAACTTGCGCCGTGCAGATGTTGCTGGTCGCTTTCTCGCGGCGGATATGTTGTTCGCGCGTTTGCAGAGCCAGGCGCATTGCCGGCTGGCCGTGCGCATCGATCGACATTCCGATAATGCGGCCGGGGATCATGCGTTTATGCTCTTCACGGCAAGACATAAAGCCCGCGTGCGGGCCGCCGAAACCAAACGGCACACCGAAGCGCTGCGAACTTCCGACCACGACGTCGGCGCCCATTTCACCGGGCGGCTTCAATAAACAAAGCGCCAACAAGTCGCTGGCCACGATACTCATGATATTTGCCTTTTTTGCATTGGCGATAAATGGCGTAAGATCTTTCACTTCGCCGCGGGCATTCGGGTACTGCAGCAGCGCCGCGAAGTACTCGTCATTCAAAGTCACGTTGGACTCATCGCCCACCACGACTTCGATTCCAAGGGGGAGTGCTCGGGTCTTCACGACCTCTAAAGTTTGCGCGAAAACGTCGTGGCTTACGAAAATCTTTTTGGCATTTTTATTTTTGCGCGCGGCACTTGCCAAATGCATGCCTTCGGCCGCGGCCGTGCCTTCATCCAGCAGCGAAGCGTTCGCCATGGGTAAGCCGGTTAAGTCCATCACCATGGTTTGAAAATTCAAAAGGGCTTCCATCCGGCCTTGCGAGATCTCGGCTTGGTAGGGCGTGTAGGCCGTGTACCATCCCGGATTCTCAAGAATGTTGCGCAAGATTACAGGCGGAGTCAGGCAATCGTAATAGCCTTGGCCGATGTACGATTTAAAAACTTGGTTCTTGGAGGCCAACTCCCACGCGACTTCCAAAAGTTTTTGCTCACCCAAACCTTCGGGAAGGTCGAGCGGCTCTTTCCAACGGATCGAAGCCGGCAAGGTTTTATCGAGCAGTTCATCCAGGCTTTTTAACCCGAGGGCTTTCAGCATCTCTTCGCTGGCCTTGGCGTCGGGACCGATGTGACGGGGGATAAAACTATTGGTGTGATCGAGGTTCGCCGAGCGGGTGCCCGGCGTACGGGATGCGAGGGATAGAGTTTCCAAGCGTCTTAGGCTTTCTTTTTGCTCTTACGTGTTGTCTTTGCCGCGCGCTTCTTGGTTGTTGCCGCAGGGCCGGCTTTTTTTGTGGAGCCTTTGCTTGAAGCGGTCTTCGCCCAATATTTGCGAAGCTCGTTCGAAGCCTTTTCAAGTTTGCTCTTTTGCTCGGTGACGACCTTGTCGACATCCGCGCGGCGAACTTTGATCTCACGCAGGATGCGGTTGAATTCACGGTCCACTTGGCGTTGAGCCTGGTGAATCGTACGCATCAAGGTGGCGTAACGCTTTTCAAAAGCTTTTACTTTTTGTTGAGCGGCGGGGCTTAAGACCGCCTGAAGATCGAATTTGCTCAGCTCTTTGCGGATTTTCTGCATCTCGGCCTTTAGCGACTCGACGTCGGTGATGCGGCTGAACTCTTTGCGGATTTTCTGCCAGTTCACTTGCGTGTTCATGGAATTTATCCTTTCGGGTTAGGGCCTCAATCTGCGTTTTCATTCTATATTATGTCAAGTCAGTGTCCGATCTTTGACTCCACTACACGGTCATGCTAGCGGATTGCGTCAATGACCATGTACTCACTTCAGCGAATGCGAATCGAAAAACCTCAGCCTCCGTTTTGGGTGGGCGGCGAATATCTGTCCCGCAACAGTATGGGTTGGCTGCGCGATCATTCGGGAGCCTTGTCTTTGGAAGGGCCTGTTGATGCGGAAAGCGGCGATTTGGTGCGCGTAAGAGTCACTGAGTTGCGCGAATCGGGAATGTTGATCGACAGTTGCGAAGTGCTTCACCGTCATGTGAATGAGCGCGACACTCGTGCCAAGTCCCACGCATGGCGTTTTCCTTTGTTCGTGAATGAGGTGCGGACTTTTTTATCGGCGCGGGGCTTGCGCGAAATTTTCACGCCGACGCTGGTTTCTTGTCCCGGTCTGGAGCCCAGCTTGGAACCTTTTGCGACAACTCTTACGCGTGGCCGGGAGCAGCGCGAAGTTTATCTGCCGACGAGCCCTGAGATTCATTTGAAGAAGGCTATGGCGATGGGCTTCAGCGATATTTTTGAGATCAAGAATTGTTTCCGTCGCGGTGAATTTTCGGCTCATCACGAGAACGAATTTACGATGCTGGAGTGGTATAGAGGGTACGCCGACTTGGATTTGGTGATCGAGGATTTGCGCGGATTGGTCGCGCCGGCCGAGCCGCGGGTCACGGACTTTGCGACGCTGTTTAGCGAGGTGCTGAGTTTTGAACTTCGCCCGCAAACGACCGCCAAAGAATTGCTCGCGCTTTGCACTTCGCTTGCGATCGACACTCATGTTTCCGACACGTTCACGGATCTATTTCACCGGCTGATGATTGAGAAGATTGAACCGGCGATGGTGTTGAGGGGGCCGTTGATCGTGCGACGATTTCCCCCCGAGCTGGCGGCGCTGGCGCGCTTGGATGCAGACGGGTGGGCGGACCGCTTTGAGTTTTATTGGAATGGACTTGAGATCGCCAATGCGTTCAATGAGGTCACCGATCCCGTTGAACAACAGAAGCGTTGGGACGGCGAGCAAGCGGAGCGCGCGCGGCTTGGCACCTCGAAACTTTCGCAAGATGCCGATTTGATCGTGGCGCTTGAAAAGGGAATTCCACCGACCGGCGGAATTGCACTCGGTCTTGAGCGGCTATACATGGCCATCCATGACATTAAGGATATCCGTGAGCTGCGTTTGTTTTCCTCTGCGGATTTACTGTCTCCCTGACAGTTTGTCATTTTACAAACGGATTTAGGCTCATGAGCAATTTACGGGTATTAGGAGTGAATTTGGTTTGAGCTATGACAATTTTTTTGTCATAGCTCAAACAGAAACCCCGCGGGAATGCGGCCCAATCGAGTTGATAGGAAAATTGTTTGTCAGATTAAAAACTGCGTCTGGGACTAGTCCTCGTCGTCTTCGACGAATGGGCCTGTGCCTTTATTGATATCTTCTTTGAGTTCTTTGCCGACTTTGAAGAACGGCAGTTTTTTCTCGGAAACTTCAATCACTTCGCCGGTGCGCGGGTTGCGGCCCTTGTAGGCGCCGTAATCGCGATTCACGAAGGAGCCAAAGCCGCGGATCTCAATTCGATCATTGCGCATAAGAGCTTCCACCATGGAATCGAAGATCGTGTTGACCACGGTCTCCGCTTTCACGCGCGTGATGTTGGCTTTTTCGGCGATGAGGTTAATCAGGTCCGCTTTCGTCATTCAAGTTCTTCCGTCTGGCCTCAAGTTATTGAAATTAGTTAAATTCTATTGAGAACCTATCGGCCTTGCCAGCGAAAAGAACGGTCTATGCGCCGTGACAAAGCGGGTCCGGGCCTGGCGGTACGCCATTATGGTTTGAGCCAGCATCTTTTCGCTGTCGAAGAGGTTTAAAACTTTTTGCCGGGCATGCTCGCCCATCTGGGCCGTGGCCACCGAACCCGAAAAGAGCTGAAGTAAGAGTTCGGACAGCGTGAAGGTGTCGGCCGGCCTGATGAGAAATCCGTCAACGCCGTCCTCAACCACATTCGCCAAGGGGCTGACTTCCGAGCCAACAATCACCTTTTTTTGGGCCATGGCCTCAAGCAAGCTTTGCTCGATCCCGCTGGAGCGGGCGCTTAGATTCACAAAGACATCGGACAGCGAGATGTAATCGGTCAGCTGCGAGCTTGGGACATCGCCCGCGAAGATCACGCGGCTCCCCAGCGCCAGTTGCAACATTTCGAATTCGATTTCTTTCTTCAGTGGGCCTTGGCCGACCACGATTAAGCGCGCCGTCGGTTTTTTGATCGCCACCCGCTCAAAGGCCCACAGTAAATTCCGCATCTCGCCGAATTCAGTCATGTCGGTGACCGTCACCACCACCTGCGCATTCGAGGGAAGATTAAGCTTCTTCATCAGCTCTTCGGATTTTTCGCGCGGGGAAAGATCTTCCACCTCAATCCCGAAGGGGACGGTAAAGATACGCCGGTCGGGGTACATGTAATAGCGCTCAAGCATCAAGCGCTGCTGGGGACTGTGCACAAAAACCGCGTCCGCCGTTTTGAGAAGCCTGCGGTCGTGTTTGTAGTAGGTGCGCAGAAAATTGTAGGCCACTGAGAAACTGGTTTTCAGCAAGCTTCCCAGGGTTTCTTGCGACATACCCAAGATCGAATAAACCTGCGCGATATGTGAGGCATCGACGTCGTAAGCGACGGCGACTCCGAACTCTTTACGCCGTAAGCCCACCTGTAAGCCCGAGGCATCGAGGCTATGCAATAGGTCAAACGGTTTTTCCCGGTGCAGTTGCTCGAATTTGTTTAATACGAGTTCAGGCAAATGATCGATAGTGGCGCCGGGGGCATGGCCAAGGAAATAGGCCTTCACTCCGTCGCGCTCGACAAAATCTTGCTTTTCGCGATTACGCCATGTCAACACGCTGACCGAATGGCCTTGTTTCACCAGCCCGCGCGCGATCGGCCATAAAAAACCGACGTCGCCGGAATTGCTGAGCAGGGGAAAGCGCCTCGACACGAGGCAAATGTTTAATGCTGCGGCCATGGTTCAAAGGTACCAGCGAAAAGCCGCGAAAGAAAATTGGCAGTTGATCCGGTGGGCAAAGCTGGACGGCTATCCGGTAAAGCCTTGTTGAATTGCTGCGCCACAAAGCGCGAGACGATGTCACGCCATGAGTCGTGAACCAAGCCATCCATCCATAGCGATTGCGAGCCACGCACTTGCTCAATCATGGGCAATAAAGCGAGCGGTTCAAGCAGTTGCAAGCGGTCGGCGACCGGCATAAGTAACTGCCAAGCGCTGCGTCTTTCCGAGGCCGGCCATTCACCCCAGCCGCCGTTGATGCGCGCGTGAAGTCCGGGGTTTTTCAGTAGGTGGTCGCGCAGTGTATCCAGATTCTTTGCCGGGCTGGCCCATTCGGAGACGGGTGCGGGGATAAAAACGTACGGCTCAGCGGAAGGCTGCAAATCTTCATCGTGATGGAGCTGCATTTCGAACGGACTGACGTCGATATTGCCCGGATGGAGCCTACGGAGTTGCTGGCGTTGATTGCCGGTGAAGACGATGCAGCTTTTTGAGCCTTGATGCCATGACAAGACGGCGGGGTTTTTCTCGACGTCGGCGCTTTCGAAGAAGGTGCTGAACCTTTGGATTTTGGGCATCACATTGCATGCGCTGTGAAGGTAGGGCCAGATGGATAAACCTTTGGGAAGGCTGCTCGCCTGCGGCGTAATGGTGCAAATCACCTCGGGGCGGAACATCAAAATCGCTTGCAGAAATTTAGGCAGATTTTGCACGCCCCATGATTTTGCCGGGCGTGCAATGGTTAAGCGCGGATGACTCACCTCGATTTGCCCCGGATCCTCGGTGGTCAAAACCAAAACCTGATGTTGGCTTTCGGCCAGGGAGCGGATCAAGTCCCAGGCAAACGCGCCCTTCCATTCGAAGTCTGCGGGTTGGCGGTCGGTCAGCACCAAAACGCGGGCCATGCTAAAGCACGTCCAAGATTTGTTTTAAAAATTTCCGGTTGGCTTCGGGCAGTTCCAACTCTTTTAATTCCTTAGGCGTAACCCAGCGCAAATCGAGATGCTGTTGGGTTTTGGTTTGGCCCTTCCAGAATTTGACCTCAAAGAACAAAAACAGAATTCCGGTTTTGCCGTAAGTGTGAGTCGCGGCAAACTTCAGCGCGCCGATTTCCGCGTCGACGCCGAGCTCCTCTTTGAGTTCGCGGGCCAGCGCTTCTTGGGGGCTTTCGCCAAGTTCAATTTTCCCGCCGGGAAATTCCCAGGTGCGGGCCAAGGCGCCGCTGTCGGGGCGTTGCCCGACCAAAACTTTCCCTTGCCGCTTCATGATGGCGGCCACGACGGGAACCCAAGTGCTGCGCTTTTTTATCGCGCCGATTTTGCTCGTTGGCACTTAGCCACCTTCCGGAAAAAATAGGGGCCTTCAAAAATAAGGGCCGAGTAAATTTGCACCAGATCCGCTCCCAGATCGAGGCGCTCGCGGACATCTTCGGGCGACATCACGCCGCCGACTGAAACGATTAACTTCCCTTGTCGCTTGTCACCCAAGAGGGCCAACGTGCGTTTGAGCAATTCAACCGATTTTTTATTTAACGGCCGTCCCGAGACGCCGCCCTCAATGGGAAAATTCAAACCTTCGCGCAGGCCCTGCGAAGTGTTGGTGAGGATCCAACCGTCGATATTCAATTCACTCGAGATGTCGAGCGCGCTCTTCAAATCGTCGTCTTCCAAGTCGGGGCTTAATTTCAACAAGATGGGCGCATGCCCTTTGGGCAATTGCTCCAAAATCGGTTTTAGAAACGCGCGCAGGCGCTCAGGTCTCAATAATTCACGTAAACCCTTGGTGTTGGGCGAGGAAATATTAATCACGAAGCCGTCGACTAGGCCTTCGAGTTCTTTTAAGAGAAAAATGTAATCTTGGTGAGCCTCGTCGAGCGACGTCGTGGCGTTTTTGCCGATGTTCGCGAAGACCGGGGCCGGATGCGGGCGTTTTAATTTTTGTAGGCGTTGTTTAACGCGTGCGACACCTTGAGAAGGAAAGCCGAGTTTATTCCAAAGAGCTTCGGCCTTTTCGTCGCGGTCGACGACAGGACCGGGGTTTCCCGGCTGAGCCTTTGGCGTGATGGTCCCGACTTCAATGAAGCCGGCACCTAAGCTCCACCAAGCTTTTGCATTTTGTGCGTCTTTGTCCACGCCGCCGGCAAGACCCAAGCGATTGGGAAATCTCAATCCCTTCCATTCGAAGGAATCCCATTCGGGCGGGCGCCCGAATGATATTAGCTTTAAACTATTTACGACTAAAGGACTCAGTTTATGCGCAAGGGACGGTGAAAGCCACAACCAGGGCTTCACGCCATCACCAGGCTTGACCACGTAACTTCATGGCGCGTTCCAAGCGGAGAAGCGAGGTGGCCATGGCTGCCGTACGCATATTCACTTTGTTGCTGTCCGAAAAAGCCCAGCACTTGTCGAATGCTTTGTAGATGATCTCGCGCAACTTGTTGCGAACTTCGTCTTCATTCCAGAACAACCACGAAATATCTTGGACCCATTCGAAGTAGCTCACCACCACGCCGCCGCCGTTGGCCAGAATGTCGGGAACGACAACGATATTGTGCGCATCCAAGATCTCATCGGCTTCGCGGGTCGTTGGACCGTTTGCGCCTTCGACGACGATCTTTGCCTTAACGTCCTTGGCGTTGCCTTTGTGGATCACGCCTTCCAGCGCGCAAGGAGACAAGACATCGCAAGGAATCGCGAGCAATTCTTCGTTCGAGATATGTTGTGCGTCCGGGAAATCCTTAACGACTTTTTTCTCTTTCACATAGCG
>CAZVOP010000044.1:0-27391 GCA_964628445.1 uncultured Pseudobdellovibrionaceae bacterium
TTAAATTTTCACCCGTTAATTTGAGCATTCGATATCCTTTAGCGCACGAATCGCGTTTGCATAATCCTGTTTAAAGACGAAGCTGCCGGCCACCAGCACATCGGCCCCGCCCAGCTCTTTGGCGGTTTCATCGGTCACGCCGCCGTCCACTTCGATCAAGGCCTGGTGTTTCACTTTTTGCAAAACGGCGCGGATGCGCGCGATCTTCTCAACCTGATCA
Source organism: uncultured Pseudobdellovibrionaceae bacterium (assembly GCA_964628445.1). Taxonomy (GTDB): domain Bacteria; phylum Bdellovibrionota; class Bdellovibrionia; order Bdellovibrionales; family UBA1609; genus JALHOQ01. The sequence continues at coordinate 221 of CAZVOP010000044.1, forward strand.
AACATAAACGATTGTCCGCCGAAGCCGGGCTCGACCGTCATGACTAAAATCAAATCCACCAATTGCAAATAAGGAATAATGTCTTCGACCGGAGTGCGCGGACGCAGCGTGATCCCCGGCTTCATCCCGAGCTCGCGGATATTTTTCAAAGTTTCTTTCATGTGCGCGGTCGCTTCGACATGAATGGTTAAATAATCGGCGCCGGCCTTGGCGAAATCTTCGATGTATCTCTCGGGCCGCTCGATCATCAAATGAACATCTAAAGGGAGCTTGGTGACCGGGCGAAGCGCCTTAACGACCGGCGCGCCGATCGTTAAGTTGGGCACGAAGTGGCCGTCCATCACATCGACGTGAATCCAATCGGCGCCGGCCTTTTCAAGTTTGTGAACTTCTTCCCCAAGGCGCGCAAAATCGGCGCTGAGAATACTGGGGGCGACAAGAAACTTACGCTTTGACTCCAAAAAAATCTCCAGGCTTGACCGGATAGCCGCGCAGGTACTCCCCGACGGGCATTTTGGCGCGGGATTCCGGTTGTATTTCCAGGAGTTCTAAACTGCCTTGTCCGCACTGCACAATCAATGATTTATGTACCTGGGCCAACTGGCCCGGGCGCACCGCAGTGTCTTGTTCATTCACGACAAGCGTGCGATGAATCTTTAAGATTTTGCCGGCGCGGGTGGTTTGCGCCACCGGACCCATCGCCAGTCCGCGCACTAAATTGTGAATCGTTTCCGCAGGTCGGGACCAATCAATCGCCGCCTCCGACTTATCGATCTTCGGTGCCAGCGTCACTTTGGATTCATCCTGAGCGACCGCGTGCAAATTGCCGCGCATGTAATCCATAAAATCCACGACCAACAGCTGCACGCCGAGCTCTTCACATTTCTTATACGAATCGTAAGCATTCATCTCGTCCGTCAGCGCAAACCTGCGCACGCCAAGCAAAGGGCCCGCGTCCAATTTCCTCACCATAACCTGCAGCGAGACGCCGGTCTCTTTATCGCCGTTCATGAGCGCGCGCTGAATCGGCGCGGCCCCGCGCAAGTGCGGAAGAATGCTGGCATGAACATTCACCACTTTATTGGGAAACATCGCGAGAAATTCATTTCTTAAAATTTGCCCAAAGGCCACGACCACCGCACATTCCGCTTTAAGAGCCGCGATTTGCTGAAGCACTTCCGGCACATTGATATTCTCGGGCGACAAAATCGGAATTCCCAGCGGCAATACCAATTCTTTAACCGGCGAAGGCTGCAACTGAAGTTTGCGTCCCGCCGGGCGATCCGGTTGAGTGACGACGCCGACGATTTCAAAATGTTCATCTTTGATCATTGCCTCGAGGCAAGTGCGGGCGATTTCAGGCGTGCCGAGGAAAAGGGTTCGTATGCGACTCACAGTTACAGCCGGTGCTCTTCCGCTTCGGCTAGCTCTTCTTCGATCTCGTCTTCCGTCAGCGTTTTACTTGGATCGGGGTAGCCGAATTTTTTAATTTTGCTCTTGATGCGCGCCGATTTGATCGGGCTTAAGCGGTCAATAAAAAGTTTGCCGTCCAAGTGATCGATCTCATGTTGAATGCAAATCGCCAGCAAGCCATCGGTCGTGAAATGCAAGGGCTTGCCGTCGATATCAAGGCCTTTGACTTCGACGATATCGAAGCGCTCCACGGTTTCGTAATAAGTCGGGACGCTCAAGCAACCTTCATCGTAAGTGGTCTTGCCTTTTTTGCTGACGATTTCAGGATTAAAAATCACAAGCGGTTGCGGAATCGATTGTTCAAGCTCGGTCATTTCTTCCGGTTTATAACGCCCCTCTTCGCGCGGGCGTGTGTCGGTGACCAGCAAGCGGATTTGCTTATCGACTTGAATCGCGGCCAGTCCGATCCCTTTAAATGAGTACATCGTCTCCAGCATATCCTCGGCGAATTTCTTCAGCTCGGGAGTGACACTTTTGACCGCGACGCCCTTTTTTCGCAGCCGGGGATCAGGGAATTTTAAGACTTCTAGGATCGCCATATAGTCCTTATAATAGCGCAAAAACGCGAGCTTGCCTATGGCGCAGATTGTTATCTCTTCAGTCGCCGGAACAAAATAAGGGCCGCGCTCAAAGCGATAATATTGGGGCCCCAAGCCGCCAAAATAGGTGGGAGCACCGCATGGGCGCCGAGGGTCAGTCCCGAGCTATAAGCAATCCAGTATAAAAATGCCAAGAGCAGACAGATTCCGACGTTTTTAAAAGTCCCGCCCGAGCGCTGACTTTGCACACTGAATGGAATCCCCAAAACCGACATCACAAAGCCGGCAAAAGCAAAGCCGAACTTGGCATGGTAATCCACCTCATAGCGAAGCGTGTCCAGCCCGGCCTCTTTGTTGCGCTCGATAAAACGGCTGAGCTCTTGCAAACTCATGATGTTCGAGGAATTGGAAGTCGATTGAATGTCGGTCAAGTCCTCGTTCATGGTGATCGTTTTATCGCTGAAGGATTTGGTGAGCGGAAAGCTGCTCTCCGCCGCGAACAGCGTGACCAAACCGTCCTTTAAGTCCCACAAATTTCCGTGCATCTCGACACGTTTTGCGGCGATAAGCTGGGTCAAATCCCAGTTCGGGTCGAAGTAATAAAGCGTGATCCCCTGCGCGCTGGCACTTTCGGGATTCAGCGTTTTGATGTTGAACAAAATATTCTCGGTACGAAACCAGATTTTATTGGTCTTTACCGTCGAATAAAGACCGGGACGCTTTTTGATTTCCACGAACTCGACGTAATTCTTCTTCTGAATTAAGCGCGGTAAAACCTGATCGCTGGCCACAAAAGCGACGATAGAGACGAGACCCACCGAAATCAGAATCGGCGTCACAATACGGCGCAAGGACGTGCCCATGCTGAAGAGGGCCATCATTTCGTTGGTGCGGTTCAAGCTCGAAAGCGTGAACAAAGTCGCCATCAAGCAGCAGACCGGGATCAACTGATAGATGATTGCGGGCGTATGATAAGCGTAATATTTCACCAGCGAGCTAGTCGCTGCATCGGAATATTTCAGCGCGAACGACATGACATCGACGGTTAAAAACAGCGTAACGAAGACCACCACTCCCGCAAGCAGATAAAGAAAAAAAAGTTTGAGGATATAGCGATCAATGAGCTGCATGATTTTTTGGCTGGACCTGAGCTTTTAAGGACCTTTACTTGCTTGACGATCTATTACAAACCCATTTTACTCAATATATGGCCTTACGCGTCTTACTTGGTGATGAGAGTTCAACGATTAAAAAAGTGTTTCAATTGGCATTGCAAGACTTTGCCGTTGAAGTGCGCCCTGTGAATATCGGCGTGGATGTGGTCAGCGTCGCGCAGGCCTTTAAACCCGACATCATTTTCATCGATGTCTTGTTGCAAAAGAAGAACGGCTACGACGTCTCGGCGGAAGTGAAACAAAACGCCGGCCTTAAAAATATTCCGGTTGTGCTGATGTGGTCGGGCTTCATGGAGCTTGATGAAGATAAATTCCAAGCCTGTATGGCGAACGGCCGTTTGGAAAAACCTTTCGACGTGGGCGCCCTTCGCAAATTGGTTTCCGATTTGGTTCCGCGCACCAAGGATCAAAGACTCTCGCAGTTCTTAAGCTTCCCCAAACTCCCAGAGATGGAAGAAAAAGAAGGTCCGGCGGAAGAACCACCGGCCTTAGAAGAAGACTTTCAGCAAGTGCCGATCCCTAAAATGAAAAATGCGGCGGCCGCGGGCGACAAGTTCCGTTTGAATTTGAAGCCGGAAGAGCTTGAGCCGCAACACGTGCCCGTCGCTTACGATTTGCCGTCGGAAAAAATCAGCGTGGACGATATTTTCAAAAATGCCGATGCCGAAGAGGACGAAAGCGACGAGTTCTCGATTCGCGAAACGCGCAAACCGGTGGAGCCTAAAAAAGCTGCAACGCCCGCGCCCGAAAGCGCCGATCTCGAACTCGAGGATCTGATCGAAGAAGACAGCGAGCGCTTCGCTCAGCCGCCTAAGGCGCAAGCTGCGCCGCCCGCCGCCGGCGTGAATCAAATGAGCGCCGCGCAGCTCGAAAAAATCATCCGTGCGCAAAGTGCCGAGATGATCGAATCCGTAATCTGGAAAGTGATCCCCGAACTCGCGGCGCAGATCATCGAACGCGAGCTGAATAAGCTCTTAAAAGAGCGCGACAGCCATCCATGACTCTCAACGAAATGATCAAGCTGGCTTATAGCGAAGATCTGCCGGCCGGTGACGTGACCACCGAAGGCTTGGGTCTTAACGGAGTCATCGGCGACGCCAAATTGGTGGCGAAAGAAGATCTGGTTTTGGCCGGCCGCTCCGTCTTTGACGGCTGTGTCCGCTTCATCGCCCCCGAAATGCAGCTCAATTGGCAATTCAAGGACGGCGACTTTTTGCTGAAAGGGCAAACGGTTTGCTGGCTGCGCGGCGATCTGATTCAACTGCTGAAGGCCGAGCGGGTCGCGCTTAATTTTATCGGCAAGCTCAGCGGCATCGCTTCACTCACCCGCTGCTTCGTACAAGAGACCAAAGGCACCACGTGCAAAATCTTGGACACACGCAAAACCACGCCCTTATGGCGTGAACTTGAAAAGCAAGCGGTGCAAACCGGCGGAGGCCTGAATCACCGCATGACTCTGTCTGACGCGATCTTGATTAAGGAAAATCACATCCGCGCCGCGGGCTCACTGGTGACGGCGGTACGAAATATACGCAAGGTCACCTCGGAGCCCATTGAAGTCGAGTGTTCGACCATCGAAGAAGTGAAATTGGCCCTGCAAGAAAGAGTGCAACGCATTTTGCTCGACAACATGACGACCGCGCAGATTAAAGAAGCCCGCTCAATGATCCCGTCGCTGATCCAAGTGGAAGCCAGCGGCAATATGACCCTGGACCGCATTCGCGAAGTGAGCGCCACCGGCGTGGACTTCATCAGCGTCGGCGCCCTCACCCACTCGGCGCCTTCCGCAGATTTAAGTTTGCTTTTCGATTGGCCGGCCGATGTCTGAAGTTGAATCCGCCACCGAAAGTACGGCCGACTGGGCACGGCAGCGCCAACTCGCTTTGATTTTCGAATTGCAAACCGGTTCGACGAACGACGACGCGAAGGCAAAAGCCTTTGTGGAGCGCGCCGATCTCGCGCTTTATCTTGCCGACCACCAAACTTCCGGAAAAGGGCGCGGTTCCCACACCTGGCTTGACACCGGCGCCGGCGAAAGTCTTCTTTCCACCTGGTCTTTTCTCGCGCAAAAAAGTTTACAAGCGATCACCGCCCCCCGCATGGGCTTGGCTCTTCACCAAGCCGTACGGCGCACATGGCCCGCGCTCGCTTGGTCGCTGAAAGCGCCGAATGATTTATTTCTCGACGGCCACAAGGTCGCGGGCCTTCTCATCGAGAGCGTCACCAATGGAAACCAACATCGCCTAATCGTGGGCTTCGGCTTTAACATTCTCAATCATCCGCGCAAATTCAATCAGGCGACTCATTTAAGCTCCGCGCTCGGCCACCGCCCGCTTGAGGCCGACTGGTTCCGGTTTCTTGACGAACTGAAAATCCAATTCACGCAAGCCGGTGTGGATGCCACGCGCCCCGAGCTTTCCGAAAATGACCGAAAACTTTTGACCGAGGCGTTAAATGCCAATCCGGCCAAGCCTTTTGTGATACAAACGGTCTCACCGCAAGGCGATCTCATTCATCAAAACGGAATGGTTCGCTGGACCGATTTATGAGGATGAGATTATGGCACTGCTTTACACTCCCGAGGCCGAACAAGGCTCATTGATTCCCGACTTCAAGCTTCCCTCGGTCGACGGAAAAACTTATTCCGTGGCCGACTTCAAAGGGCAAAAAGCATTAGTGATTATGTTCATCTGCAACCACTGCCCCTACGTTCAAGCCGTGGAAGATCGAATCCTCGCGCTGGCGAAAGAATACTCCAACCGGCAAGTTTCTTTTGTCGGCATTTGCGCCAACGACCCGCACGACTATCCCGAAGACTCACCGGCTGAATTGAAAAAACGTTGGAACGAAAAGAATTACGGTTTTCCCTATCTTATCGACGAGGATCAATCGGTGGCGCGCGCCTTCGGCGCGGTTTGCACGCCCGATATTTTTGTTTATGATCAAAACCGCAAGTTGGCTTACCGAGGACGGCTCGACGACTCGTGGAAGAATCCATCCCTTGTCAAGCGCCGGGAGCTGAATGAAGCTTTGGCCGCAATCGTGAGCGGGGGAACCGTGAATCCTCAACAAAACCCATCCATGGGTTGCTCGATAAAATGGAAAAAAGGTGACTCAAAATAGCCGCCTTGGTACCTAGGCTGATGCGTTTAATTTCATTCTTGATCTTGAGCTTTTCCCCTCTCGCCTGGGCCATCCCCACGCCGAACTTGGGACTCTCTCAGCCGCAATGGCAATGCCAGATTTCCGCGGTTCTACATGGCAACCCCCAACACTTTATGTATTACGGCCGCGACTCATGGAACGGCGTCGGCGAACTCCGTTGCAAAACGCAAAGCGGGCTCAATCAAACCCGAAACCTATCGGTTAGCTTCAATTCGTATTTTGACGGGTTCGGCGCCGATAGCCGCTCCGTTCTTGATGTGCGCATTTACATCGCGACCTACGCTTCGCCATTCGACCTGCAAATGCGCGGCGTGGTCAGCGATATCGATCATGGACCCAATATCCGTTTTGCATTCGCCACCACACTCAGCGAAGCGCGCGTTTACATTTTGAGTTCCAGCCCCGACTCCGCCATGCGCTCGTTACAAAAAGGCACCGTGTTTATCCGCGGTACGGGAGAGATGCTTTGATCCTGCTTCGCTTTATCGGTTTGTGCATCACTCTGCTTATCGGCCTTGCCATTTATTTGTTCTTTTATCTCGGCGTTTCAAAGCCGGTGATCATCACTACGGAAGTGCGCGGCCCATTTTATTTTCTCTATAAAACCCATCTTGGCGCCTACCACGGCATCGGACCGATCATCACCGAAGTGGAAAAATGGGCGCACGAACAAAACCTCGAATGCCCGAAAACCTTCGGCGAATTTCTGGACGATCCGAATTCGGTGGATCAAGATCGCTTGCGCAGTCATGCGGGTTGCCTCTTAACGAAGCCATTATCCATTCCGATTCCGCCCGATTTTGCATTTGAAGAGAGGAAGAAGGGCTCATTCGCCGTAGGCCGCTTTGAAGGCTCCCCAGCCATCGGCCCCTTTAAAGCCTATCCGAAGATTAGAGAATACATTCAGACGCAGCGGCTCAAATCCAACGGCGCGGTGGTGGAAACCTACCTGATTCAAGGCCAGAAAGTGACGACGGAGTTTCTGTTTCCCGTCGAGGTTCCTCGTTAACGGTTGACCTATTTCCTTGGCAGGGAGATTTTTGTAGGGGTGTGTGAATGTACTCGCACAGATAAATCCAAGGAGGAACTCAATGTTAGGTCTATTCAAACGCATCAGTCTTCTCGCCCTTGCCGCCGGTTTCGTTTCATCGGCCAATGCGAGCATCTTGATTGAACCCTATCTCGGCTATCACACCGGTAAATCCAAACAGACCACGACCGAAGACTTCAGCGGCATGACCTACGGCGCACGCCTCGGTTATCAACAATTGGGTTTTATGCTGGGCCTTGATTACATGACCGGCAAGTGGACCGAGAAAGGAACTCCGAACGTCGATCTGACGCCTTCGTCTTTGGGCGCATTCGTGGGTTACAACTTTCCCGTCATGCTTCGCGTGTACGGAGTCTATGGCTTCCAAAACTCGGTTAAGGCAGAGGCCGGCGGAACATCGTCGAAATTAGAGGGCTCGCCCGCGCTTAAATTGGGTGTCGGTTTCACCGCTTTGCCGCTTGTTTCGATCAACCTCGAGTACATGACGGCCACCTATGACAAGTCCGACGGCCACACCCTAAATCCGAATATGACCTCGACGGCGTACGGTCTGACCGTCAGTCTTCCGTTCACCTTCTAATGGAGTATCGTAAGCTCGGCCGCCATGGCTTAAAAGTTTCCGCCCTCGGTTTTGGTTCGTGGATCACGTTTGCGAATCAGCTCGACACTCACAAAGCGATGGACTGCATGTCCGCCGCTTTTGAACACGGCGTGAACTTTTTCGACAATGCCGAGACTTACGCGGGTGGAAAATCCGAAGAGGTCATGGGCCAGGTCCTCAAAAAAATGGACTGGCCCCGCCTCAAGTATGTCGTTTCGACAAAATTCTTTTGGGGGATCAGCGACGGTCCCAATTCCCGCAACACCTTGAACCGCAAATACTTGATGAACGCGATCGACGGCTCTTTAAAGCGCCTACAGATGGATTACGTTGATCTGGTCTATTGCCACAGGTCCGATCCCGAAACGCCGATGGAAGAGGTCGTATGGGCGATGAACGACATGATCACGTCGGGAAAAGCCTTGTACTGGGGAACTTCCGAGTGGAGTGCGGCCGAAATTTTGTCCGCCTTCGAAGTCTGCGAACGATTGGGTTTACGCAAGCCGGTCGTCGAACAACCGCAATACAATTTATTCTGGCGTGACCGCGTGGAAAAAGAATACGCCCCCATCTATGAAAAAACCGGCATTGGACTAACCACCTGGTCGCCCTTGGCCTCCGGAGTGTTGAGCGGCAAATATGTGAACGGCATTCCCGAAGGGTCGCGGCTTTCGCAAAGCAGTTTGTCGTGGCTTCGCGACGAAGCGTTGGCTCCAGACAAAGTCGCCAAAGTGACTCAGCTCATGTCATTAGCGAAAAAAGTGAATTGCACTCCCGCACAGTTGGCCATTGCCTGGTGTTTGAAAAACCCGCGCGTGAGCTCGGTCATCACCGGCGCGTCGACCGTCGAACAGGTGCAAGAGAACATGAAAGCTTTTGAAGCTTATCAACGTCTGGATGCAAGCACCTGGTCGGAGATTGAAAAAATCTTTTAGAGCACCTTCGGCGCCGAAGGTGCCCCCCGCTTTACAGTGAATCGACAGCCTTGTTGATCGCCGCCTTGTAATCCACGTAACCGTTTTGGAAATCGTTGACCGTCCAGTCGTAGTCGATATCCGGAATAACGCCCAAGTTTTCGATCGGCTTATTGTTCATACGGCGCGCCAGCGATCCGGTGAACGAGAAGCTCTTCAAACCGAGTGAGCTTGGGAACTCAACGCCAAGAATGTATCCGCCCGCGCCCGAGGTGCGCAGCCCGAAAATTTTCGCGCGCTTATTGTCTTGCAGAATCGCAGGGAAGAAATCTCCGCCCGAGAAATCAAGCTCGTTCACCAAAACCATAATCGGCTTGGAGTAATTCACATCCGGGTCGGGATTCACTTTGTCCGCACCCCACAAATGCAGCGGAGCCGTGATTTTATGCCCGGCCGACCATTCCGCCTGCACTAAGCGCGTGAACTGAAGAGTGCTTTGCGCGAACTGAAAATTAATCGGGAAACCATCCAGCGTCGCCGCCCCGAAGGCCGCAATCGCGTCCGCGTCGTTCTTCACCTTTTCAAGCGTCGTCATCAACTTGTAATTTTCGTCCATCATCGCCGGCCACAAGGTGATGTGATGATCCGGAACCTTAATCGGCTCTTTGCTCAACACCGACATCAAGGCCAAAACATAAAACACCGATCCGCCCGGATTGTTCACTTGATCGATGACCATCGCGTCGGTCGTCGATTCGAATTTACGAATCACTTCGCGGAAGGATTCAAAAGCTCCGTTGCTGCCGTCAAAGACCGGCATACGCACGACACCGATCAATTTGCCGCTGGTGTGCTTATAAATGTAAGCATCAAAGCGGTCTGTCGCCGAGGACTCCCAGATCACCTGGCCCAGACGCGGAACGAAGCTGCGGCGACCGCCAATGGTGTAAGGATTGGCGATCGTTTTGTTTTCCGCCTGAACTTGCGTCCACGCATCGATCATTCCCCAGCTCATTTGCGGCTTGCGAAATGCCAATTTGGAAATCTGATTTTGACTGGCGAGTAATTTGAAGTTGTCGGCCGAAGGCTTCCACTCAATGGTCTCCGGCTTATAATCCCAGGCCAGCTGGCGCTTAACGATTTGCCCGGAGGCCTTTTTGAAAACAAGATCGATCGGCCCGCTCGGAACCGCCAGCGACATTCTGGCACTTCGGCGCGTGAGGTACATTTCAGCCAAACGCCAATCGGTGGTGTCGACGCCACCCTTCACTTCCGCTTTCAGCTCAGTGATGACGTCCAAAACCGGGCGTCCGCCGAAGCTGATCAATTCATCGCCGATCGCGACGGGAAAACTTTGATTCGACAACTTTTCCTGCTCAAGCCACACCACGAAGTAGCGGCCGGCAGTCCCACTCACTTGGAACGGCAAAGACGCGGCCTCGGTGGTGTAGAAGTTCACGCCGACGTGATAATCCTTCGTCGAGCCCAATAAGTTCGTAATCAATTGACGGTATTCGCTCGCAGTCAGGTCACCCTTGGTGCTGAGCGCGGTGATCGCCTTGTTGTATTCGGTCTGAATGCTCCAGCCGAACTGATCTTTTTTCCATTGTGCCGGGGCATAGCCGGTTTCAAAAATTCTTTTGATGAATCCAAGCTCGAGCGCCACGCTATCTTTGACCGGATCGGCCTGCACCGCGCCGGTTAAAACGAGCGTCAATGCCAAAGCCAGAACTTGAGAAAGTCGCAACATTGTTCCCCCTATTTTCTTAGTGGAACAGGTCGTAGCACGGCGGCTTTACGAGGTCGATAGACAGAATATTCACACAGCGGAGAGTCGGCCTTCGAAGAGTTTTCATAGCTTTCGACGCAGAGCTTCTTGTGTCGGCAAGAAGCTTTGCGAAAAAACTAAATTTATTTAGTGTGGCGTCGATTAAACGTATAAGCCCTTTTCGATTTTCTCGACGATGACCTTCTCAAGGATGCGCGGATCTTTAGGATCGACGCTGAAGACCGCCTGCTGCTCGCAACGCTGCTTTTCTTTCACCAGCCAGTGAAGGATGTCGGCAAGGCGCTTGTTCTTTTTGTCTTTGAAGAACGGATCGTTTTCAAGCGCGTCTTTGGCCTTTTTCAGCGAGCGCGCCTCGGCCACGTCGCGGTCGTTGACCGAGTAGCACAGCAACTCATAGCGCTTCACGTCTTCCGGCAACACGCCAAGGAAGCGAACATCCGGCGCCGAAAAATCGGAGTTACGGATCAAAGAGGCGGCCGAGCCGGCCTTAAGAGTGCGGAAAATATTTTGCAAAGTGTAAGCGTCCAGATCGCCGTAGAAATACATCGGGATCTTCAACTGATCTTGAATCGTTTTGCACCAACCGCGCACGCCGTTTGAAGGCACACCTTGCGCACCCATGATGATGCAGTTGTGTCTTAAATGCATGCCGTTGGCGACCAGCGTGTTCGCCGTACCTTCCGACTCGATCACCAAGCAAAAATCGATTTTGCCTTTTTTAGGCTTCAATTTAAACTGCTGCGGTTTGTTCTTCGGCTGAAAAGGCGTCGTCCCGAGCGAGCCCAGATCCACGTTGGCGACGGATCCATCAGGCAAAGTTTCGGTAACCACTAAATTCTTAGAGTAAGTTTGCCCGCCGCGGTCATTGGCGAAACAGTTCATTTCCTCTCGGTAAACTTCGATCATGTCGCAAATGAAGTCGATGATCGAATCGCTTTCGGGCTGATCGTCAAAATCCAAAGGTTTATAGGCGCTGTTCGATCTCACCAGACCTTTTGAAATGTAATACAACTCACGCTTGGTGTTGACCGCGCCGCTTTGCAAATTGCCCAGCATGATCTCCAGCATAAAGATCGTGCGCGCCATTTTTTGCACCGAGGACACATTCAGTTCGGTTTTCACCACTTTGTCGCCGGCCGTGAGGTAACCGACTTTGGAGTTGTAGAACGAATTGTCCAGCGAACACTTCACCGCCTCCAACACCGGCCGCTTGGCGCGCTCGAGGTCGGCCAGCATCTCTTCGCACAAGTCCATGGCCTCTTTGCGGATGTCTTTGTTCAGGCGGCGTACGCGGATTTTGGGATGACTGGTGCTCATAATTAAAAACCTCTATTTTTTGTTGCGCGACTCCGCGCTCTTCTTGGTGCCGGCGGGCATTTTTTCGGCTGTTTTTTTAGTCCCTTTTTTGGTGACTTCAGCCGCGGCTATTTCCTCGCGTTCCTCGACGTTGGCTTCCGACGGAGTGCCATCATCGTTTTTCTCTTCCAAGTGATCCTCATCTTCATCATTCAAACCAAGCTTCGCGCGCTCGCGTGCTTTGAGCTGTTTCAGTTTGGAGGTCGCATGCTCGAGTTCAGCCTCGGCGGTATTGGCGTCGCGGCCTAAAAGTTTCTTCAAACCTTCTTCAGCTTTAACCACACGGGCCTTCGATGCGCCGATGATGCGCGCCAAGCCTTCCACCAAAATAGGGCCGAATTTTTCGATGTGCGAAATTTTGCGCTCTAAATCGGCGGCTTTACCTTCGGCGCGAATGTGGCGCGAAAGCTTCTGCCCCGCTTGCATCAGCGCACGGCGTATTTCCTCGATCAAATCGTCGCCGCCGTCGATCGTTTCCTTGGAGGCGTTCTTAAATTTAATAAACGGCGAGGTCACACTGATCGCAAACACGTAAGGCCCCATCGGCAAGCTGTCTTTGGGCTGATTGATTCCGTAAGAGCGCCAGTTGACGCTTTCCACGGCGCGGGTGATCGCGCATGCCCCTTTATCGAATTGGAGCGGAACGCGGTTAGCAAAACGCAGCAACTGCACGGGCGTTTCGTGTTGGTCGGAACTCGCAGTTTGGAAACGCGCGATCGCCACTTCGACGACGACCGGCTTAAAATCGCAAATGGTCGGTTTGCGCGTCACGACACTAAAAAAGTCGACCACGCCTAAACGCTGAATGCTTTTGCTCAGGCCTTCTTCACCGACGGTCAAAACCGAGCGCGTGCTGGGCGCCTGCAATTCAACGTCATTGATCGCCTGGTAGGCTTTTTTATAATCGGTCTCGCTAATCGAACCCAAGCCCTTGCTCAGCAAAGCTTTCGGCAATCCCTTTTTGATCATTTCCTTGAGCGACGCATCGGTGACGCGTGAAAAGCCTTTGAGCAGGAAGTTCTCAAGCGTGATCTTGCCGAACAAACCCGCATGGGTCATGAATTCGCCAAGCTTCATCGTATGGGGGTGCGGCAACGTGGCCGCCGGAATATCGGGAAGATTGGTCGCCACGCGCGGAATGATCGCCGGCTCGCGGTCGGGCAAAGTGTACGAGATGCTCAAGTGCGGATTCACAAGAGTCGTGCCCTCTAAGTAAGTCAGTAATCCACCGTCGCCGTTCAAAACGATGCGGCCATCGATGCGAAAATCCACCTTCAAACCGTGCGGCTTATCCCAATCGATCGTCTCTTTTTTCTTCAAGACGCCGCGGTTTTGCTTAATATCCACATCGATGATCGCGCTGACCGCTTTGCGCATGTTTTTGGTCTTGCTGGTGACGCGAACGCCGGAAGCGTTGGTCAACTGCGCCCATGTGGTCGCGGCCGAAATCCCGATCCCCTGTTGTCCGCGTGAACAACGTCCGCGCCCGAATTTGGAGGACGCCAAATACTCACCGAAAACTTTGGCCAGATCGTCGGCTTCAAGCCCCGGCCCATTGTCTTCGACGGTGATTTGCACGAGATCGGTATTGCGAGAAGCCCCGGAACCCACTTTTGAAATCGCGATCGAAATATCGGGTAAAATTCCCGACTCTTCGCAGGCGTCGAGCGAATTATCCACGGCTTCTTTCAGCGTGGTCAGCACGGCTTTCGCCGGCGACGAGAATCCCACTTGCTGGAGATTCTTCGCGAAATATTCCGCGGTACTACTCGATGTAATCTTGGACACTACTAAACTCCTGTTGTTCCGAACCTAAAGAAATGACTCAGAGTTTTGACAGCTGCCGCATCCGAATGTCAGCGACAGTCAGGTTTTTTTTGTGAGAATTACATTCTTTGCAACACACGACAATATTTTTCTTAGTCGACCTTCCCCCACGGGAAATTGGAATGAGGTGATCCATGGTGAGCAGATCACGCGAAAATTTCTGTTCGCAGTGATAGCAAACGCCCTTGCCGATTTGCTGTTTCCACCAACTGGAGGCGCGCATCTCGCGGGCCTTCGCGCGTTCACGTTTTATGTGTGCCGGATCGGCGGTTTCAAAATATTCGTACTCATCGGTGCTCATGCCTATCTCAAATAACGCGAGTGGTCAGTGAGGTCAAGCCGCACATTGTTTAAGCACCCCCTCTTGCGCTATGAAGACGTCATGTCACCCGAACAAATGAATCAACGGCTGAAGCAGGCTTTTCCCGATGCGGATATCCGCGTGACCGATTTAAACGGCGGCGGCGACCATTATGAAGTGTTCGTGCAGTCAAAAGTCTTCACCGGCCTCTCACGTATCGAACAACATCAAAAAGTGATGGCGGCATTTCAAGCGGAACTCAAAAGCGGAGAAGTTCACGCCCTCGCAATTAAGACCCAAATTTAAGGAGTCGCAAATGGACCAACAAGTAAAAACGAAGATCGATCAAATTCTGAACAACGACCGCATTGTTTTGTTCATGAAGGGCAATCCGTCATTTCCGCAATGCGGATTCTCGGCGCGCGCGGTGGCGATCTTGAATGAAGTCGGTGCGAAATTCTCAAGCGTCGATGTTTTGGATAACGAAGATATTCGCCAAGGCATCAAAGAGTACGGCAACTGGCCGACCATCCCGCAACTTTACATCGACAAAAAGCTCGTCGGCGGCAGCGATATCCTGATGGAAATGTATGAAGCCGGCGAACTCCACGACATGGTGAAAGCCTAAGGTCCCTGCGGCGCGCTTCCTGCAGCCTTGTGAGAGCAGGAGGCTTTTATGAGTCGATTCACATTATATATGCTTTTGGCGTTCACGGCTGCCCCATTCGCTTTTGCGCAAATGCCGCCGCCGCCCAAAGACGATCTTCCGGCGCCCTCGCAAAACGAAAACAAAAAAAACCGCGATTCCAAAACCAAAAAGATTATCGAGCCGGAGCGCCATGGCGTAAAGCCCGCACTACCCGTGACACCGCCAACACCTGAGCCCACGGCACCCGACGAACCCTGAAGGTACGGCGCGCCTGTTAGTCTTCCTCAAACGGTTGGTAGTTCATCAGCGAATAAATGGGGCAGTAGCCCCATGAGCCGGTGCCGAGAAAATAAATTCCGATGTAGCCCCACGCCGGCCCCCCGGCAAAAGCCCAGGCCAGCAGGAAGACTCCGAGGATAAAGCGAACCAAGCGGTCCCACCAGACGACATTCTTCTTCATGTCTCATTTTTAGACTACAGATGAGGTCCTGTCGAGACGTTGATCGCTTTTCCGCAACTTCAATAAGGCCCTAAAAATCACCGATATATAAATGATAAGGAGGTAAAACCAGTGGCAAGAATTCTGGTCGTCGACGACGATCCCGACATTCTGAAAATGGCCGAAAGCGTTTTGGCCGCCTGTGGACACACGGTGTTCACCGCCGAGGACGCCATGCGCGCCATGGACTGGTTGAACCATATCGATTTCGATCTCATGCTTTCCGACGCGAACATGCCGCACTACTCGGGCTTCGAACTGGTCACCACGATTCGCCGTGATGTCAAATTCAAAGACCTGTCGATCGCGATGCTGACCGGTTTGAGAGAACGGCGCGATGTCGCGCGCGCAGTCGATGCGGGCGTCGACGATTACATCGTTAAGCCGCTCGATCCGATGATTCTGATTCAAAAAGTGAATTCCATGTTCGAGAAAAAACCGCCGTCGGCTTATCCCGAGATTGATCTCGCCGGGACACCGTGGGCGCAAGGTTCGACCGTACGGCCCGTCACCGTCGAAAGCATCTCCGAATTGGGTTTGCGGGTGACGACCGAAGTGACGCTGAAGGCGGGCATGGTACTCGATATCTCGTGCGATTTTTTTCGCGAGCTCGACGTCATGCCCCCGCAAATGAAAGTTCAAGCCGTTGAGTATGACCGCGAGAAAGAGCTCTTCCATGCCCACTTGATTTTTTTGGGCGCGCACGAGGCCTTCTTGCAAAAAATCCGCCGCTGGCTCTACACCCACGGATCTAAAAAATCCGCGGCTTAAGGAATATTATGCGCGTACTGTTAGCCGAAGATGATCCGAACATCTCGATCATCGGTAAAATCTGTTTAGAGAAAATCGGTGGCTTCGAAGTCACCGTGGTCGCCGACGGTGAATCGGCGTTGAACGAAGCTCTCACGCAAAAATATGACGTCATCCTGCTGGACGAGATGATGCCCAAGATGAACGGCCTGCGTGTCTGCCAAGAGTACAAAGCGCGCTGCCCGGATCCCAAACCCGTCATATTTTTAAGCGCCAAATCGCAAGAGAGCGACATTAAAGAATTCATCGTGACCGGCACGGGCTTTATTCCCAAGCCTTTCGATCCGCGCACCCTTTGCGATCAAATTCTTGCGATTCTTAAAGAGGGAGCGGCGGCTTGAGTTCGATCCGGCTACGCCTTGTCTTTCTGCTGCTCTTGTTCGCCGGCACCACCGGTTCTCTGGCTTACGTCGGCTTCGAAAGCTTTAAGACACTGATGGATGCGCGCCGGCAGTTGGAGATATCCTATGCTCTCAGTGACGAGATTCAGGATCTCTCGCGCCTAAAGCCCACCCCCGATCTGCAAAACAGATTGCGCTCTTACCGTTCACGGCTGAAGCCCGCGCGCCGCATGGAAGAATTTTCGAACTTGATTCAATCGATCAATGAAGGCAATCCGCGCCCTTTGCGAGAACGTCATCAAGTCTTTTTGCGCAATGAGGCCGAGTTCCAGCGCTTCACGCGCGATCAAATGGGTTATCTCGAGAAAAAACTTTTGTATTACGGATCGCTGGCCTTGTTCATCATGGCGCTTGGTTTTGTTTCTCTCCAATTTTTCGTCCACCGCGCGATCATCCGTCCGATGAAGGATCTGTCGCGCAAGATGGACGACTTTCTTCACGACCGCTACACTTATCAATTCAGCGTGCCCTCAATGGATGAGATCGGGCATATGCAAGCGACCTTCAATTCGCTCGCACAGCGGGTGATTTCAAACATGGAACAATTAAAAACCCTGGACGTCGCCAAATCGGAATTTTTGAGCATCGCTTCACATGAGCTGCGCACTCCGCTCACTTCCATCAAAGGTTCTATAAGCTTGATGCGTTCGGGGGTTGTGGGTAAAATGAACGAGATGGCTGAAAACCTTCTCTCGATCGCCGAAAACGAATCCGACCGCTTGATCCGGTTGATCAACGACATTTTGGATCTCGCCAAAATCGAAGCGCACAAACTTCCGCTGCATCAAGATTGGGGATCGTTCAACGATCTTGTGAAAACTTCTTTGGAAAGCTTGCAAGGGTTGGCCCAACAAGCCGATGTTAAACTGGTCAGCGAAGATCTGCCGTCGCTTGAAACCTACATGGATGCCGACCGCATTCAGCAAGTGCTCACCAACTTACTCTCGAATGCGATCAAGTTTTCGCCCAAGGGGCAAGCGGTCATCGTGCGCGCCGAGATCACCGACCGCCATCAGATTCTGGTGGAAGTGCGCGATCACGGACGCGGCATCGCGCCCGAAGATCAAGAATTGATTTTCCAAAAATTCCGCCAGGCCACCAATAGCCGCAATCCGCTCGTTAAGGGCACCGGCCTCGGCCTGGCGATCGCTAAAGCTTTGGTCGAACAACACGGTGGCGAGATCAGCGTGCACTCCACTCCCGGCGAAGGCAGTTCGTTCTACTTCACTCTTCCGGAATGGAGATATTCCGCACCCCGTAGCGAGGTCGCGGCATGAGCTTCGACGAATTGCTGAAGAGCCTGCAGCAGGATTACATGTCTTCGATCCCGCAAAAAATCGACATCATCCGCAAACAAATGACGGACGGCTCCGTTCACGATTTGCGCGAATCGTTCCATAAACTCAAAGGCACGGGACGCACCTACGGCATGCCCGAAGTCAGCGAACTGTCCGCCGCCCTCGAGGAAATTTGCATCGACTTTCCCGAGCGCGCAGTTACCGCGGCCGGCCATGCGCTGCAACTTCTGACCGAAATCCATGCCGCGCGAAAACAAAATCAAGTCTTGGCGCTGGAAAAAGATGGGCGCTTCCTCGCGATCCGAAAGCTCTTGCAGAACTAATCCCCGCTTCGCTAAAGTGAGAGTGAATCGAGGAAGCTCATGGATCACACTCCCGAATTGACGCGGATTTTCGACTCTTCACGGGTGCTCACCGACGAAGCCAATTTGCTCGAGTACGGGCGCGACTGGACCAAATACCTGCAGCCCAAACCTTCCGCGATCGTTTTCCCAAAAAGCACCGACGAGGTGGTGGCGCTGGTCAAATGGGCGCGCGCCGCCAAAGTGGGACTTGTGCCCTCCGGCGGGCGCACCGGCTTAAGCGGCGGGGCTGCAGCCTTAAACGGCGAAGTGGTGGTCTCCTTCCAAAAGATGAACCGCATCCTTGAATTCGACCCCTATGACTTGGCCGTCACCGTCGAGCCCGGCGTCGTTACCGAAACTTTGCAGAAATACGCCGAAGAAAAGGGTTTGTATTATCCCGTCGATTTCGCCTCACGCGGATCCAGCCATATCGGCGGCAACGTCGCCACCAATGCCGGCGGCATTAAAGTCATGCGTTTCGGTTTAACGCGCCAATGGGTCGCGGCTTTGGAGGTCGTCACCGGCGAAGGCGAAGTCTTGCATCTGAATAATTCTTTGGTGAAGAACGCGACCGGCTTGGATTTGCGCCACCTGATGATCGGCTCCGAGGGAACTTTAGGTTTTATCACCAAGGTCACTTTGAATCTGACCCGTCCCACCGCGACCCCGACGCTTTTCGTTTTCGGCGTTTCCGACTTAGCCGCGGTAATGAAGATCTATCATGCTTATAAAAGCGAGCTGCCTTTGCTTGCGTTCGAAATGTTCACTGATCTCGCTTTGAAATACGTTTTGAAGCATCATCACGATCTGAAGGCGCCGACCGAAGGCACCCATCCTTATTACGTTTTGGTCGAAATCGAAAAGACCCACGAGTCGGTCGTTGAGAAAGCCATGGCGATCTTCGAAAAAGGCGTCGAGCAAGGCTGGATCCAAGACGGCATCGAGTCGCAAACTCCGCAGCAGCTAAAAGATTTGTGGCGCCTGCGCGAAGATATTTCGGAGGCGACCTCGCCCTATCAGCCCTACAAGAACGATATCTCGGTGCGCATTTCAAAGGTGCCGGCTTTCCTCGAAGAGATGGACGGCATTCTGAAAAAGAACTACCCGCACTTCGAAGCCGTATGGTTCGGCCACATCGGCGACGGCAATCTGCACATCAACATCTTAAAACCGGCCGACATGCCGACCGAGCAGTTCTTAAAAGAATGCAAGAAGGTCGACGAAATCATGTTCACCATGATCGAAAAATTCGGCGGCAGCGTCTCGGCCGAGCACGGCGTGGGCCTCACAAAAAAGCCCTACCTCGCCCACACCCGCTCCCCGGCCGAAATCGAACTCATGCGCAAAATCAAACGCGTCTTCGACCCCGACGGCATCATGAACCCCGGCAAAGTTTTTTAGGTTTATGGGAACTGTAAAGGTCCGTCCGGCAACGCCCGCAGACGCCGGCAAGATAAACTTCCTTGCCAGCGACGTTTTCAATACCAGCGCCTATCTTGTCACTTTGCCCGAAGAGTTCTCCTCATCTGAAGAACAACAACGAGAGCGATTTTCAAAACGGAAAACGAAAGAAAGTCGCTCATAAAGGTTCTGTCGGGATGTCCGTCCGCTCCGTCAAACAGCATCCATCAGTCGAGGGGAATCAACCCGCCATCGCACTCTATAAGATATTCGGCTTCCAATAAACCGGCCGCGAACCGTTCGGCATCAAGCTCCCCAACGGGCAATTCATGGCCGAGCTGAGCATGAGCCTAAAGATAGATAGGCAAACTACCCCAACTCCCAAATAAATCTCCCCCGGCATACAACTCTGACGCGCACGAAGCGCGTCAGAAAGGCCTCTCAAGGACGGAAAATCCCCGCCCCACTCAAATCAGCAGCGAAAAACTCTCCTCAAGTTTGACAAATTGGAAGCTATGGGTAAATATCACCTTCGATGAGACGCCAAAAACAAACCTCATTTGAAGGCGAAGGCTTTGAGAAACCTAAAGATTGGTTCGGCGGGCACTCATTTAAAACCAACGCCAAATCCAAACGCCCGCTCAGCTCTAAATTGCCCATTCATGTAGTCTTAAGAACCGACCATAAGAATTCCATGCGCAAACCCAAAGCCTTCGGCGTGGTCGATAGGATCTTATATAAAACAGCCAAGAAGCATGGCGTGAAGATCTATGAGTACGCCAATGTGGGAAATCATTTGCACTTGCTCCTTAAAATCCCCCACGTCAGACGATGGGCCGCGTTCATTCGTGAGCTTACGGGAAGGATCTCACAGGAGCTGCAACAGCTTAAAGGCCCGCAGAAGGGCGCAAAATACTGGAGCCAACGCCCCTTTACACGCATCGTGCAGGGCTGGCGAAAGGCCTATAAGACCGCGAAAGAATATGTGGTGTTAAACCGATGGGAAGCCGAAGGCCGGCTTTCACGGAAAGATTTTAAATCGCTGGCCGAGATGCGATTGATTTTTACCTTCGGCTGAAACCGGGTCCCGCTACGGCGCCCAGTTCACGGCTTCGCGCGAGAAATCCAAATCAAGCATGATCATCGATTCGCGTTTATCGAAATCAAAATTAAAATTACGGATGTATTTGAACCCGTGTTTTGCATAGAGCAACCCACGCGGACTCTTTTCGATCGCGACCGTGGGCCGGTGATCGTTCTGCAAGGCCTGCATCATATCCAGCATTTGGTGGCCGGCCCAAGTCTCACGGATAATGCGCACATTCGGATGCATACTGAGAACCCGGGCCAACAAAATCCCCGAGATGTCGCGGAAGTTCTCAAGCTTCTTCGTTTTGAAGCTCTTGATTTTGAGAATGTCATTGTTCAAACCAACGATCTTGAATTCCAATTCACCGATCATCGAATTGATGTCGTCGCCGGTGTCGTAAGCCATAAAGGCCATGAGCGAAGTGCTGTTTTTACCCTGAAAAACTTCGAGCTCGAACTGAGGTCCAACCACTGCTTGGTTTGCGGCCTCAAGCATCGCCTGACAGAGCGAAACTTGCGGGACATCGCCTTCCGCCCAAGCTGCGGGCACAAAAACCATAAGGCAAACGAGCATGAAACAGTTCAGCACGGGACTCCTCATTGTAAGAACTCAAGGACGCGGGCCATATAAAAACAACATTCCCCCCTCTGATGGCAAGAATTCTTTAAAACTTAAACCGCTTAGGATGTGATCTCGCATATGAGAAACATCACCGCCATTTTCATACTTCTTTTCACACTTCAAACCCATGCCACCGAGATCGACGACACCACGTCGTACTACGACGTTATCCCTGACTCCGAAGCGGTATTGAATGCCAAGGTTCAACGTTTAATCGACAAGAACCTCGCGTCTTACCACCGTTGCGATTTAAATATCTTCAGCAAAAGGGCGGCGCACGACCTCACCGGGAATCTGTTCTACGGCGCGATCGAGTCCCAGGCCAACAAAGCGTCCCAAGTCAGTAAGCAAAGCCTTAGGGTCGGTGACTCCATCTACAAAAACACGCCCTATGAAACTTCCGTTGTCGGCCGCCTGTTCGGCTTAGGTTCAACCATCAATGTGAACGGGCACCATATCGGCACGGACAAGTTAGGGCATTTTTTCGATATGGGTTACAGCCTCTTTATTCTCGATAAAGAGGAAGAGGACATCACCGTGTTGGTCGAAAAATCCACCAGTGAACAACAAGGCCTTTGGGGCGCTTGGACCACAGGGGTCAAATCCTACGGCGATATCGCGGCGAATTTCGACGGCTTCAGATTCTGGAAGGATTTTGCCGGCCGAGCCGCAAATCCCTATTTTGTTTGCGAGGGCGGAAGCCTGAAGCAGGTGCGCGCATTCCTTTGGTCCGATTACGTGTCGGACGCTTGGACCGAGGCCATCAATTGCAGCAAGTACAATGACGTCGACTATGATTTCAATGTCGCCAAAAACGTACACGAGCTCGAGACCAAAACCGGCAAACGCTTTCAATGCCCGATTGAACCCACAAAATGCGATGAGCTGCGCGGACGTTATGCGCAGTGGCTTCAGCCACACCAATTGGCGGCGGTGATCTCGCCGGAGTGCCGTCTAAAGCCCAGCCCGGAATGGTTCTAAACTAAACGAGTTTTGATGGAGGTCGGAAGCTTCTCGACCTTCTCGAAAACTTCCTTGGGTTTGGCCAACTCGATATCCATGACCAAATAACCGATATTGTTGTCGGTCGACAGATACTGCGCCTTAATATTGGCCTTAGCCTTGGAACAAATGCCGTTGATCTCCCCCAGCACCCCTGGAACGTTGCGATGAACGTTGATCAGGCGCGAGCCCCCGTCTTTCGGCGGCACATTCACCTGCGGAAAATTCACCGCGCCCAGGGTTGATCCCAGTTTCAAGGACATAATCAAACTCGCACTGACTTCCATCCCGATGGCTTCTTGCGCTTCTTCGGTACTGCCGCCGATGTGCGGAGTCAGAATAACGTTTTTGGCGTTCTGCAATTCGCTCTTGAACTTTTCGTCGTTGCTGACCGGCTCGTCGGGGAAAACATCGACCGCAGCCCCCCCGATGTGCCCGCTTTTGATCGCTGCGGCCAACGCCGGAATATCGACCACCGTGCCGCGCGAAGCATTGATGATGTAGCTTCCAGCCTTCATGTGCTTCAACTCAGCCGCGCCGATCATGTCGCGTGTGAGCTTGGTTTCAGGCACGTGCAAGCTGACGAAATCGCACTCTTTGAGCAGCGCACGCAGCGTGTCCGCCTTCTGCGCATTCCCCAAAGGCAGCTTTTTGACGATATCGAAGTAAAGCACTTTCAATCCTAAATTTTCCGCCAAAATACTCAGCTGGCTGCCGATATGCCCGTAGCCAATGATGCCTAAAGTTTTGCCACGCACTTCGCGCGAGCCTTTGGCATTCTTTAGCCACTCACCGCGGTGGGCGGCGCTGTTCACATCGCCCAGTTGGCGACTCAAGGCGATCATTTCGGCGAGCACCAGTTCGGCGACGCTACGCGTGTTGCTGTAAGGCGCATTGAAAACCGGAATGCCCTGAGCATTGGCCTCGGCTAAATGAATTTGGTTGGTGCCGATGCAAAATGCGCCGATCGTTTGTAAGTGCGGATGGCGCGCCAGAAGCTCCTTGGAAAGCTGAGTCTTCGAGCGAATGCCCAAGGCCTGGTAATTTTTAAGGACCTTGTCGAGTTGTTCTTCGGAGAAAGCGGCTTTCTCGGTATCGACCTTGAAACCTTCGGCCTCAAGCGCTTTCTTGGCACAGGGATGCACATTTTCAAGAAGAAGGACTTTAATCGCCATTTGCTTAAGCTACTTCACTTCCATTTCGTTGTCACATCCACTTTCTCGCTGTAACTTTGAATTTCGAGCGGGGGTATTGCGCGTGAAAGATTTGGTTCTGCTGGTGGTCGACGATGACGAACTTGTGATCCAATCCGTCAAATTGGCGCTGCCCGATCACTGGCGCATGATGGCCTGCCAAAATCCCGCCAATCTTCCCGAGCGCGGATTTCACGCGGCATTGATCGACATGCATTTAACGGGCTCGCTGGACAAGGCCGAAGGCGTCGATGTGATCCGTAAACTCTCGGCAAAACACGCGCATCTTGAAGTGATCGCCATGTCCGGAAATCTTGACCGCCAATTGATGGAGCAATGCTTAAAGGCCGGGGCCTCGCGCTTTTTGGCCAAGCCCTTAAGCCTTGATGAAGTGGTGCTGACTCTGGATAAAATCGAAGCCCTGTTCTTGCTTCAAGGCGCCACCTCGCGCGGCGCAACTCCGGGCACACGCTGGGTGGGCTCAAGCCCGGCCTCACAAAGCATTCAACGTCAGATCGCCCAGCTACGCAACGAAGACGGCCCCATCTTGATCGAAGGTGAATCGGGAACCGGCAAAGAAGTCACAGCACAGCTCATTCACTCGCAACAGCTGGGGACACCGTTCGTGGTCATCAATGTCGCCAGTGTCCCGGAAAATCTTTTTGAAAGCGAATTCTTCGGCCATGTGAAGGGAGCCTTCACCGGCGCCGATCAAAATAAAATGGGCTTGGCCGAAGCCGCTCAGGGCGGCGATCTTTTTCTCGACGAAGTCGAAGCGCTCTCGCCACCGCTGCAAGCCAAGCTTTTGCGCTTCCTCGAAACCGGTGAAGTCCGCAGGGTGGGTGCGAAAGAAACCGTCGTGGTGCAAACCCGGGTGATCGCGGCGACCAACCGAAATTTAAATCAAATGGTCACGGATGGTAAGTTCCGCGAAGATTTGTTGTGGCGCTTGAACGGCAAAAAGGTTTTATTGCCGCCGCTGCGCGAACGCAAAGAGGATATCCCCGAACTTGCCGCGCATTTTTTCTCTAAGGACAAAGCGCGAAGAAAAGAAATCGCCGCCGACGCCATGCAAGTGCTGCAAGATTACCCATGGCCCGGAAACGTGCGCGAGCTGAGGCGCGTTTGCGAGCAGTTGATCCTGACCGCGCCACTCCCCGTTTTGCGCAAAGAGGACGTGCTGCAAGTGATCCGCCCGCCCGCCCAAAACGTCGGCGGACAAGCTTCGGTGGACCTAACGCGCGGCTTAGCCGATTTGGTGAACGAATATGAGGCCAGGCTCATACAAAAAGCCCTCGACCAACAAAACGACATTGACGAGGTCGCGCGCTTACTGAAAATCTCTCGTTCGAGTCTTTACAAAAAAATTAAGGACTTCGGGCTACGGAGCGAATCATGATTTACGGCCTTTGGAAAAACCCCATGTATGTGCAAACGGCGGCGCTGATCGTCGGCTCGCTCATCTTGCTCTCGATCTTGGCGTTTTTTCTTAAACGTAAAGGTGCCCCATACACGTCGGCATGGGCTTCGCTGAAA
Organism: uncultured Pseudobdellovibrionaceae bacterium; assembly: GCA_964628445.1. Taxonomy (GTDB): domain Bacteria; phylum Bdellovibrionota; class Bdellovibrionia; order Bdellovibrionales; family UBA1609; genus JALHOQ01. Next base: position 25,256 of record CAZVOP010000044.1, read on the forward strand.
AGCTGGTTGTTCGTGGCGCCCCTGCTTTTTGCCGCTTTCGCTTTGCCGAAATCCCTGACCCTTTTGTTTTTGGCGTGGATGGGCGTATTGAGCGCGAAGGCCTTCTTCCAAATGGTCGGCATGTACCACCGCAGCTGGTTTGTGTGGACCACCTACGTTTTTATTTTCGGCCTCGGCTATGTCATTCACGCCGGCTATCTTGAGTATTACAATTTGTCGCCGATGATCTTTTTATTCGTGATCGCGCTGATTCCGATTTTAAGAAATTCGGCGACCCATATGATCCAATACTTGGCGCTTTCACTGCTCGCTTTTATTTTCTGGGGCTGGTCCTACATGCACATGGCTCGCTTGCTGACCTTTGAAGGCGGCGAGATGATGGTGCTGTATCTCTACTTACTGACCGAGGTGAGCGAAAACACCACATGGGCGTGCTCGAATTTATTCGGAAAAATCAAACCGTTCAGCCGCATCACCAATAAGGTCAGCCTCGAGGGAATGATCGTGTCTTTGATCGTCACAATGCTGCTCGCTTGGGGTATGCGCCATCTTTTACCGGACCGCTCGGAACGCTTTTGGGTGGCGGCGGGCCTGGTGACCGCGATTTTCGGCCGCATGGGCGATTTGGTGATCAACGTCATCCGCCGCGATCTTGGAATTAAAAACACCGGCATATTCATTATGGGGCGCGACAGCGTTCTCACCCGCGTGGATAAGTTAATCTTCGTCGGTCCGATGTTTTTCTACCTTTATATTTTCCTACAGCAGATCACGATTCCGCGATGAAGGATTGGAACTACGATAACGACCAGTGGATGAAGTTGCCGGTTCACCTCCGGCATTTGCCCTTATTCACGCGTCACTTCGATTTAACCAGCATGTTCTTTCGCATCTTATGGGGCATTTGGCTCAAAGGCCTGGCCTTTAAATTTTACATTCGCCTGCAAGTGGTCGGTGACTTCCACAAAATTTACCGCGAGCACAAAAGATTGATCCTGATCTCGAATCACTCCTCCCATCTGGATGCGGTTTCGATCGCAGCCGCAGTGCCCTTTCAGTACTGGCTGGATCTTTTTATCACCGCGGCCAAAGACTACTGGTTTCGCAACCCGGTGTTCACCTTTTTTTCGAAACATTGTTTGGGCGCCATACCGATCGACCGAAAAGATAAAAAGGGCGAAGCCATCACCCTGTGCACGACTTTGCTGGAAAACCTGGATCGCATCTGGCTGATTCTTTTTCCCGAAGGAACGCGTTCAAAGGACGGCTACATCAACGTCTTTAAGCGCGGAGTTTCCGTTTTCGCGATTAAGACCGACACCCCGATTTTATTCCTTTATATCGAGGGCAATAACAATCTTTGGCCGAAGGGCCGCTTAATCCCTTTTCCGGGCGTCCTCAAAGTTCATGTGGGTCCCATTCACCCGCCGGCCCCCATCGAAGAGATCTACGGGGCCTATAAAGCTTGGGTTACGTCGATTAACCCCGGCGCTTATCGCCCCGGGGACGACCACATCGACGAAGACGACCTGATTGAGGATAATATTCCGCCCGAAGGCCTTGAAGAGGAATAGTTCTGTGGTAATTTTGCGGCCATGGCTCAGTTCAATGAATTCGTAATCACGGTCGCCACCGCTAACGGCAGCGGCAGCCAATCTGCCAACAATATCCTCACGCGGGCCTTTTTCCGCATGGGCATGCCCGTCGGCGCAAAGAATTTATTCCCTTCGAATATCGCCGGCCTTCCCACTTGGTTCACGATCCGCGCCAATGAGCACGGCTTTACCGCGCGCAAACGCTTCGCCGACATCGTCGTCGCGATGAATCCGCAAACCGCGGTGGCCGATCAAAAGCTTGTTAAATCCGGCGGATTTTTCTTTGTGAATGCGGAAATCAAAATTCCTGAAGACAGCCGCCGCAACGACATTTCTATTTTAAATATTCCGTTTCGCGAAATCGTCGCGCCGACTTCCGACAGCGTCAAGCTGCGCAAATTACTCGCGAACATGATCTACGTCGGCATTCTTTCGGAGCTGCTGAAGATTCCCATGGAAATCATGGAAGACGCCGTCAAACATCAGTTTGGCGAAAAGTTGCATGTCATTGACAGCAATCTTAAGGCGTTATCGGCCGGCC
>CAZVOP010000045.1:0-27050 GCA_964628445.1 uncultured Pseudobdellovibrionaceae bacterium
CTTGTCGGCGCGCTTACGATAAACGCCCTGCCACTCGGGAAAACTGGTCGGGACCTTGAGCACCGGCTTCGGCGGCACCTCCGGCGGCGGAATATCGACGATTGGATTTTGGCCCACGCTGGAGGCGCGCTCAAGCCCGCCACCGACGTCCGCGTCCTCGGAAAAACGGAAAGCGGGAGTGTCGTCTTCGGATCCCATTAAAAATTGAAGATGATGGCCCGGTCTGACCAGATGCGGGTTAGTGATGTTGCGATTCTGCGACCATATGCGCGGCCAATAATTGCCGTCGCCATAGAGCATTTGGCTCAAGGTCCAAAGCGTTTCGCCTTTTTGGATTTTATAGTTTTCGCTAAGGCCCGTCGTCTGGCTCAAGCTCTGCTGGCCCGAAGATTTCAGGAATTGGCGGTGCAGTTGATACTCAAGATTGAGATCCGGCGGATCAAAACCCGCCAGCGCCGGCAAGCTGATGCTCAATAGAAATAAAGAACTTAAAACACTGACTCTCATACTTAGAACATCCTTGTTCTAGAAACGATTTTTCTAACTATCTCTTTAACGAACCGCTCTTCTCAATCTTCATTTGCATCCATGCACGTTGGGACTCAGGACTGCCCGGATACTGTTTGGTGATTTCATTCATCACGCGCAGCTGAAGCGGCTGAAGGCCAAGGCGCTTGTAGCTCATCGCTAAAGCAAAAAGCGCGGCCGGGCGTTTATTGCTTTGCGGAAAGCGGTCGGTCACCGTGTTGAATGAGCGCACCGCTTCGCCGATTTGCTGGTTTTGGAATTGGAGCATGCCGGTCAGGTAGTAGGCGTTGTCCAAATGAATGCTATTCGGATAGTTTTTCTCGAGAATTTGGCGGGATTTGACGACGCCGCTTAGATTGTTCTTACGGTAAGCTTCGACGACTCGCGTATAAACCAGACGTTCCCCGTCTTTGAACGCATTTACTTTCTTCGGAATCGCCGCCATCGCCGGAACTGTTGAAAGAAGGGCAATGCTACTTATGACTAAATGCTTCTTCATCCCTATTTCTCCCATCCCTTGATTGTGAGTTGAGTGCGGCTCTTTTGCAATATTGATGAAAGATCAAGCAGGTAGCTGACGCCTGGATTTCTGTTTTGGGGTGTTATTAGGAAATGGTTAAGAATTATCCACATATTATGTGGACTTCACACCTAGTTGACTCCCTAGACTTCTGTACAGACAAGGGTTTCAGCGATTTGCATAACACTTAAGCATGGTTAACTTTATGTTTTTACTATATTTTCTATTGAATCAACGCAATTGCGAGGCAGCAAAAACACGTTCTTAAATTCGGTTCCCGGATGGCACTACCTTTCCTTTTTAAGAATCCCACAGAAGCGCGTGGACTTTTGAATTGCAAAGCTCCTTTAGCTTATGATTTCAGCACTCCTCGATGTCCTGCAGCACGGACCAGTCCTATGTAGAGGTCTGCTTCCGCCTTCAAGGCATTTCGAACTCTATTCGGGCCTCATCTGCGGAACCGCACTCCCCTCCGGTTTGGAAAAACAGGCATTTCTGGATTCCGGCTTAATTCACATCATGGTGGTGAGCGGAGCACACCTGATTTTTATCGAAACCATGTTGGCGCGGGCACCGGTTTGGCTGCGTTTGCCGGTTTTGGGGGCGTATTGCTGGCTTACCGGCTTCGGCCCCCCGGTCGTGAAAGCATTTATTCACCGGGTGCTCGAAGTTTTTTTAAAGCCTCTTCATTGGCGCTCCCTGCAGATCGAGGCGGTGGCCGTTGGATTTTTGCTGATTGCGCGACCGATGTGGCTGATGTCGCGCTCGTTTCAGATGAGTTGGATGTGTTCTCTGGCGATAAATCTTCCGCGCTGGTTTAAATCTTCGGCCTTCGATCAGTCTCTGAAATCCTATGTGATGTTATTTGTATTTACAGGTGCTTCGTTAATAAGCATCGCTTGGAATTCTTTACTTGCTCCGTTTGTAGGCATGATTTTATTTCCCATTTGCCTAACCGTTCTCCCCTTTCCTTTTATGGCCGGCGGGGTGGATCTGGTTTGGGATGCATTTTTATGGCTTTTGAGTGCCGGCCCGAAAGCAGCGCCCTTCGAATGGTATTTATGGACGCGCGACCTCTTTTGGCTGCCGCCGTTGATGCATTTCTTACTTCTCAAGCATGAGGTCCGATGGCGAAGAAAACATGTTTTTTCTTGATCGTATTTTTATTCGCCGGCTCACTCTCAACGGAGGTGCGACGCGAATTGATCGTCTGGAATGTCGGCCAAGGCCAGTGGGCGACGATTATCGATGAGGATGGCTGCTGGCATTTTGATGTCGGCGGCGAATTCGCGCCATGGACCGCGGTGATGCGGGAGTGCCGGGGACGGCGCAATTTTATCTCGCTCTCGCATTGGGATTGGGATCACGTCGGACTGGTCGGCCGCGCCGGGAGATTTTTGCCGAATCTCTGTTTGCTGCTTAAACCGCCGGGGGTTGAAGGGCGAAGCGCGCGCAAGGTGAATTTGCTGAAGAACCTCGAGGATTGCCGGGCAGCAATACGCTTTTCTTATTGGACCGGCTCTTTACACTCCACCACCAATGCTTCGAGCCGTGTGGTTTTGTGGCAAGGCGTTTTGCTGCCCGGCGATTCGCCGATCGATCAAGAGAAGAAATGGATCAAGCATTTTGCAGCTCTAAAGCGTGTGCGCGTCTTAGTGCTTGGACACCACGGAAGCCAGACCTCCACAGGTAAAGATCTGCTCGCGCAACTGCGCGGCCTGAAAATGGCGATCGCAAGCAGCCGCTTTCGACGCTACGGGCATCCGCATGTGAAAGTGCGCAATGCGCTTCGCGATCGCGGAATTCCGCTTTTGACGACGGAAGATTGGGGCACGATTCGTGTTCCGCTTTAGAATTCGGCACCGGAAAACATTTTGTTTTCCGGTGTCATTTAGTGCTTCGCGCCTACGGCATATGGCTTATATGGCATACCTAAATCGTGCGCTACGGGCTCGTAACAGACGGCGCCGTCATACACATTCAATCCCTTGAACAATGAAGGATCTTTTGCGATCGCATCTTCCACGCCCATTGCGGCTAACATTGAGGCGTACCTGATCGTCGCCGAAGTCAAAGCGTACGTGCTTGTTCGCGCCACGACTCCCGGCATATTGGGAACGCAATAGTGAATCACGCCGTCGACCTCAAAGGTGGGATTGGTGTGAGAAGTCGGGCGGCAGGTTTCGATGCAACCGCCTTGATCGACCGCGACGTCCACGACCACACTGCCCGGGCTCATCGAGGTCACCATGGCCTTTGTCACTAAAGTCGGAGCTTTCGCGCCCGTAATCAAAACGGCCCCGACCAACAGATCGCACTCGGCGATGGTTTTTTCGAGATTGCCGACGTTCGAGTACAAGGTCGAGATGCGGCCTTGGAAAATATGCTCGAGATATTCTAAACGCGCACGATTTACATCCAAAATAGTCACTTGCGCGCCAAGGCCCACCGCCATTTTCGCGGCATTCACGCCGACGATACCACCGCCGACGATCGCGACATTGCCGCGCTCAACACCGGTCACACCGCCAAGCAAGATACCCTTGCCGCCGTGATCCTTCTGCAAATACGACGCGCCCACTTGGGTCGCCATGCGTCCTGCCACTTCGCTCATCGGCGTAAGCAGCGGCAGCGAACCATCGGGAAGCTCAATGGTTTCATAGGCTATGGCTTTCACCTTACGCTCAACCAAAACTTTGGTGAGTTTGGGCTCGGCCGCTAAGTGCAAATAGGTGTAGAGAATTTGATTCTCGCGCAGCATTTCATATTCGTCGGGCAAAGGTTCTTTCACTTTCACGATCATGTCGGCCTTGGCGTAGATGTCTTGCTTCGCCGGCAAGATTTTCGCTCCTGCCCGCTCATAATCCGCGTTGGTGATTCCGCTGCCCACGCCCGCGTCGTTTTCGACGTAAACGGTGTGGCCCTCTTTGACGAGTTGTTTAGCGCCGGCTTCAGTTAGGCCGACGCGATTTTCGCTGATCTTAATCTCTTTGGGAACCCCGATAATCATGACTCTCCCCCAGGATAAATTGTGGTGAGCTCCAAGTTTTATCGCCGGTAAATGAAAACGGTCAAGACGCTGAACCGAATTAGTCGATGAGCCACTGTGACTGCGAATCGATATATCGATTCGGTAGATCGGCGCCCAGCTCAATGTGTCGATAACGCTCAGGCGATTCCAGAATCTTACGCACCAAGCGATTCATCAAATCATGACCGGCGCGATGGAGAACAACGTGGCCCATCAACGGCATCCCTAACGTCACCAGATCACCGAGGGCGTCCAATACCTTGTGACGCACGAACTCGTTCTCCCAGCGCAAACCTTCAGGATTCAAAACATCCGAGTGATCCAAAACGACGGCGTTGCTTAAACTTCCGCCACGCGCCAAGCCACGCGCACGCAAGGCCTCGACGTCTTTCATAAAACCAAAGGTGCGGGCCCGGGCGACCTCACGCGCAAAAGATTGCTCGGTGACGTCGATGTCCATGGTCTGATGTCCGATTTTAGGGTGGGCGAATTCAATCGTGCAAGTGATCCGAAGTCCGTTATAAGGCGTGACGTAAGCATGCTTTTCTTGGTCGCCCTGAAAGATCGGCTGCGTGATGTAGGCGTATTTGCGCGGCTCGCTTTGCTCGGCGAGGCCCGCACCCATGATCGCTTCCAAAAATGGAGCGGCGCTGCCGTCGCCGATCGGAATTTCGGGCCCGTCGAGTTCAATAAACAAATTGTCGATACGCAAAGCCGCCAACGTCGACAAACAATGTTCAACAGTCGAAACCGAGAATGCCTCACCGCCCAACGTCGTCGCCATCGTTGTCGCCGTCACACCGCTCGCCGCCGTTGATATTGCGGGACTTCCGGGAAGATCGCGTCTAACGAAATAGATGCCCGTACCTTCGGGAGCCGGGCAAAATGTCAGCTTGGCGGGCGCCCCCGTATGCAGACCGATGCCCTCGACGGAGACTCTTTGACGAATGGTGCGCTGAAGAAACATAAATCCCCCTTGAAGGCGCGCCGTACCTCTGGAGGTACGGCGCGCCTTCAAGTTCTACAACCTTCGTGCCGTAATTCAGAGCTAGAGTTAAGTCTGTACGAACAGCTCTAACTCCGCGGAATGTCTTCACTCAGACAAAAGCCAAGCTTGATGCAAGTTGGGTTTTTTCACAACAGTTGTTGTAAAAAGGATGCTGATGTTGGCGCAGCGTTTAAGCGTGATACAATGATCATATGAAGATCTTTTCGGCAGCTGCACTGAGTTTTTCACTTTCGATTTTGCTCAGCGGCTGCTCTTCGTCCAACAAGGCTCCCTATTATATGCCCGAGAGCGATTTCGGCAACGCCGATGCTGCGGCCTATGCCGCCGAGGGCTTTACGTTTCGCAAACCGCAGACGGATCGCTCAAACCCCAAACCATGGCAGTTTTATTATAAAAGCTGCGAGTCGACCGGCGAAGAGTCATTTTATTCGCGAACGTCGTACACCTGCAGCGGCCCGTACTACTAGAAGCGATATTCGACCCCTACGCCCAGCTTTTCTTCCGTCAACATTAAGCCCGCCGACCACGTCCAGTTATTCGCATACATCAGCGAGACCTCGAATTCGGTTTTAAAATCTTGGCGGAAGGTGAACTCCGCCTCGCTGAAAATATATTTTGTCCACTGAAAATGCTTGTTCGCGTCCAAACGGAGTTTGCCTTCGTGATCGACAAGGAGCGTGGTTTGAATGAGCAAAGGCAGCATGTAGCCGACGCCTGCGACCGCGCGCTGTGCATTCGCGAAACTCGATCCGCCCGCCACCAGATTCAAGAACCGGCTGAACCAACGGCGATAAAGAATGTCTCCTTCTAAATTCCAAATCCCGCGCTCTTCTTCCCTGGATTCGATTTTGCCTTCAAGGGTGTCCCATGTTCTCGAAAGACGAAGCTTCGCCTTGGCGTGATGGCTTGCGCCCTCGACCATCCCGTCGACGTACAGATGATCGTGAAGATGGGGGTCATGATGCTTCAGCATGGCCATTTCGGGCGAAGGGGTAAATGAGGAGTATTTAACCACGCGGGCCATTCCGGTTTTCATATGATAGAGATTATGGCAATGAAGCATCCACTCGCCAGGCTCATCGGCCAAGAACTCAATCGTTCGGCTCGAATGCGGAGGAACATCAACCGTGTGCTTCATCGGCGATTGATCGCCGTACTGATTCACCACGCGAAAAAAATGTCCATGCAAGTGCATCGGGTGATGCATCATCGTGTCGTTCGTAAACGTGAACCGAACGATGTCGCCTTCATTTATGGTGATCAATCGGTCTTCATGAATCGTTTTGCCGTTGATGTACCATACGTACCGACTCATATCGCCGCCAAGCACAAGTTTGACGTCATGAAATTTGGAATTTGGTGGAAAGGCCGTTTTACGATCGGCCTTCAATTCGTCGACGGAAAGACTCTCTACAGTTCGCATGGACTCATGACCCATATGGTGATCATGATCATGCATCGAGTGAGCGGACATCGAATGCCCCATATGCCCTTCCCCATGAGCGGCATGATTCATCGGCGCATACAAATCCGGTATCGGCCGATCCGGCGCCTTAACTTTTGCAGCCTTATTTTCGCCCATGCCGATCCAAGCCGAGGCAAACCCCGTTCCATCTTGTGAGGTCGCGCGCAGTTCGTAATTTCTCTGTTCGGGCACCTGAAACAAAATATCGTAAGTCTCGGCCATTCCCACAAGAATGTCTTTTGCCATCACCGGCTCGACGTCGACGCCATCGGCTGAAATCACCTTCATCGGCGCCTGGCCAAGTGAGACATGGAAATAACTCGAAGCCGCAGCGTTGATGATGCGCACCCGCACGGTTTCGCCGGCGCGCGCGTCAAGCAATTGAAGATCTCTCTTTCCATTAATCAAAAAGGCATCGTAGCCGACGTCGGAAAGGTCCATGCCTCCCATGCGTGTCCACTCATTGTCTAAATAGGTTCCAAGGCCGCCGGCTCGAGCGGCACCGAACCACGAGCGCATCGTCCCTTTTTTATAAGTGTAGTAGTCGCCGTCCTTTCTTAGGTTTTTAAGAATTTGGGTTGCGTCTTCATCGGACCAATCGCTGATGACCGCGACCACATCCTTATCGGCTTTGATCTTCTCCATTTTCGGATGAATGACAAAAGCGCCGTAAAGACCCTTTTGCTCCTGCACCATCGTGTGCGAGTGATACCAAAATGTGCCATTTTGCCGCAGGTTGAATTTGAACGTAAAGGATTCGCCCGGATGAATCGGCGGTGTATTCACATACGCCACGCCATCCATTTCGGGCGGGAGCAAAATCCCGTGCCAATGCACCGAGACCTCCTCGTTATCTAAAGCGTTTTTCACCGTGATCTCGGCGTCATCGCCTTCGGTAAATTCCAAGGTCGGCGCGGGGATTTGGCCGTTGATCATGAGCGCGAAATCAACGGACTTTTTGCCGCTCAAATTCACCGGAGCTCTGGTCGCCACTAACTCATAGCGAACCGTCTTTCCCCATGCCGAAGCGCCGAGGGCGGCGAGTGAAATCACGAAGCTCACAAGTAATCGCGCGTAAATATTTTTTTTCATACACCAACTCTCCTTAAATCTTTGCCCTATTCAAGCGTAGGGCATTCACAATCACGGACACCGAACTTAAACTCATCGCCGCACTTGCAAACATCGGGCTGAGCAATATTCCGAATGCGGGATAAAGTACGCCCGCCGCAAGCGGCACGCCCATGACGTTGTAAACGAATGCGAAGAACAAATTTTGGCGGATATTTTTCATCGTCGCCCCGCTTAAGCGGTGCGCGCGCACAATGCCCATGAGATCGCCTTTGACCAGGGTTATGCCGGCACTCTCCATGGCCACGTCGGTGCCCGTTCCCATCGCGATTCCGATATTTGCCTCGGCAAGTGCCGGCGCATCGTTGATCCCATCGCCGGCCATCGCGACAACTCGGCCTTGCTCCTGAAATTTCTTGATCGCTTGGTTTTTCTGCTCGGGAAGAACTTCGGCTTCAACCTGATCGATTCCCACTTCACGCGCAACGGCCTCGGCTGTTACTCGACTGTCACCCGTCAACATCACGACGCGAATTTTCTTGGCGTGAAAATACGCAATCGCCTCCTTGGCGGTTGGCTTGAGCGGATCTTTGACCGCGACAATGCCCGCCGCTTTGCCGTCGATCGCGACAAGCATCGCACCGTGCCCGGATTTTCGAAGTTCATCGGCATGGCGCTCCATCTCTTCGGACTTCACGCCCACGTCGTGCATAAGTCGCGCATTGCCTGCCGCAACCGCCCGTCCGTCAACCACTCCCGTGACGCCCTTGCCGGTCCGTGATTCGAAATTTTGAGAGAGCGGAATAACTAGGCCACGCTCAATCGCGCCGCGAACAATGGCTTCCGCCAAAGGATGCTCACTGCCTTTCTCAACAGCGGACACACATCTCAGCACTTCATCTTGCTGAAACTCTTCAAAGGCAATCACCTGAGAAAGCTTTGGCTTGCCCTCGGTCAAGGTGCCCGTCTTATCCAAAATCAGCGTGTCGATTTTCTCCATGATCTCTAAAGCTTCGGCGTTTCTGATCAACACGCCGGCCGATGCGCCTTTTCCGGTTCCCACCATAATCGACATCGGGGTCGCAAGTCCTAGGGCGCATGGACAAGCAATGATCAGCACGGCCACTGCGTTGACAATGGCGTGAGTCAGAGTGGGAGCGGGGCCGAAAAATCCCCACACGACCGCGGTCATCAACGCCACCAAAAGAACGATCGGCACAAAGTACGAAGCCACGATGTCGGCCAATTTTTGAATGGGCGCGCGACTTCGCTGAGCTTGAGACACCATCTTCACGATCTGACTCAAAACCGTATCGGTGCCTACACGATCGGCCCGCATAACCAGACTTCCCGTGCCGTTGATCGTTGCGCCCGTCAGAGGATCTCCGGCATTTTTTTCGAGCGCTATGGGTTCACCGGAAATCATGCTCTCGTCAACGGAACTTCGCCCCTCAAGGACCACTCCATCGACCGGGATTTTCTCGCCTGGGCGTACGCGAAGTCTGTCGCCGACCTGAACAAACTCGAGCCCGATATCTTCTTCGCTCCCGTCGTCGCTGATTTTGCGCGCGGACTTCGGCGCCAAACCAAGCAATGACCGGATAGCATGACCCGTGCGGCTGCGCGCTTTCAATTCCAACACTTGACCTAAAAGGACCAACGCCGTAATCATCGCCGCCGCTTCAAAGTAAAGTGCGACATGACCGCCGTGCATTCGATATTCCTCGGGAAGCACGTTCGGAAATAAGGTGGCAAAGAAGCTGTACGCGTAAGCGATGCCTGTGCCTAACGCAATCAACGTGAACATATTTAAATTTCGGTTTTTGAGTGAAGCCCAGCCACGCTCAAAAAACGGCCAACCGCCCCACAAAACCACGGGTGTCGCCAAGAGAAGTTGCGCATAGCTGAGCAGCCACGGCGGAACATGCATTTGCACCGGTTGACCGGGAATCAAATCGGACATCCCCAAAAAGAACAGCGGTACGGTGAAGACCGCACTCCACTTTAAGCGTCGAGTGAAGTCGGTGAGCTCGGGATTCTCCTCGTCATGCAGACTGATTTCTTCAGGCTCAAGCGCCATCCCGCAGATCGGGCAATTGCCTGGCCCCTTTTGTTTGATCTCCGGATGCATGGGGCAAGTGTAGATGCGCTCAAAATCATGAGCTGCATGAGGGGGATCGACTGGAGCCAGATATTTTTCTGGATCTGCCGAGAATTTCTGCAGGCATTTCGAATTGCAGAAGTGATACGTCTTGCGGGCATGATCGAGGTGAAGCTTCGATGTCTCGGGATCGACATCCATGCCGCACACGGGATCCTTGGCCATTTGCTTTTGCATCAACCCACTCCTATCTTTTGTGGAAAAGAGTCAAAAGCTCGTTGATCTTCTGCTCCGTCGCGCGCGCGTCTTTAGCGTCAATCGCATCTTTTACGCAGTGACGCACATGGCGTTCCATCACAAGCCCTTCAGCCGAGCGAATGGCGGCCATGATCGATCTCATTTGCGTGACGATATCCAGGCAATAACGCCGGTCTTCGATCATTCTCTCTACGCCTTCAAGCTGACCGCGGATACGGCGCAGACGCACCAGATCCTCGCGGTGGTCCGCTGCAGGGGCCAGCTCTTTGGGTTTCGAGATTTTCGTATTTTTAGCGGATTTGCTCATGCTTGCTCCTTAGGCTTCAAGGTACCATATACCCCTACCCCCTATCGGTGCAAGCTGTTGTTTGTGCGTCTACGCGAGCAGGCTCTTTAAATGAGCACGGCTAAGTTCGGTAATTGTGCGGCCTCGAGGAGTCTTTTGCAGCAAACCTTCCTGCAACAAAAACGGCTCGTAAACCTCTTCCAAGGTATCGACCTCTTCACTTAAGGCCGAAGACAAAGTCTCGATCCCGACCGGGCCACCGGCGAATTTGTCCTGGATCAACAAAAGGATCCGGCGATCCATATCGTCCAGACCCAATTGATCCACTTCAAGCTCATTCAATGCATACTCGGCGATCTTTGCGTCGATATGGCCGTCACCATGAACGTCGGCGTAATCGCGAACCCGCTTTAGTAAACGGTTCGCGACACGCGGAGTGCCACGGCTACGCCTAGCGATTTGCATCGCTCCGTCTTCCGCAAGTTTGATATTTAAGAGACTCGCCGAGCGTTGCAGGATGTGAAGCAACGATTCTTTATCGTAAAAACTTAAACGCTCGACGATGCCGAAGCGGTCGCGAAATGGAGCCTTCAAAAGGCCCGCACGCGTGGTCGCGCCGACCAATGTGAAAGGATTCAATTGAAAACGCATACTGCGTGCGCCAAGCCCCTCGCCGGTCACGATGTCGATGTAGAAATCCTCCATCGCGCTATACAAATACTCTTCGACGTCACGGCTTAGGCGATGAATCTCATCGATAAAAAATACGGAACCCGGTTTTAAACCGGTCAAAATCGCCGCCAAATCCCCTTTGCGGTGAAGCGCAGGCCCGGATGTCGACTTAAAGTCTGCACCCAAAGTGTTCGACAAAATATGGGCGAGCGTGGTCTTTCCCAAACCGGGAGGGCCGCAGAGCAAACAATGGTCCATAGGCTCATTGCGCTTTTTAGCGGCTTCGGTAAATACTTTTAATTTTTGCTTAACTTTATCTTGGCCGGGAAACTCTTCAAACGACTTGGGGCGCAGACTGTTGTCCACGGAAATGTCTTCGCCCTGTTTTTCGGCATCGATAAAACGTTCGATTTCCAAAAATCCCCCCCTCTAAGAAGTCAGACCCGAAAGACCTTGGCGCAAACCCGCCTCAAGGTCGGTGTCGGGCGGCATTTGGTCGACAACTTTTTCGACGTCGACCGATCTAAATCCTAAATTCACCAGCGCCGACACGATCTGCGAGCGTGCTTTGAAGCGCGACATGCCCATACCGTCGCTTGCGCGCACCAGCTTTCCTTGCAACGTCAGTACGATTTGCTCGGCGGTTTTCTTACCGATCTTCGGCAGCTTGCTTAAGGCCGCGGCATTGGCGTCTTCTATCCATTGCATAATTTGACGGACCGGAGCGCCCGACAAAATATTCAATGCCGACTTAGGCCCGATGCCGTTCACTTTTAACAAGGCGTAAAACAGTCCTTTTTCATTCTCAGTCGAGAAGCCGAATAAGATCAGCGCATCTTCGCGCACATGGGTGTGCACCCAAACTTCCACAAAAGGCTTGCCGTCTAAATCCTGCAAAGTTTGAGTGGAGCAATTCAGCTCGTAACCCACGCCTTGCACAAGCAAAATCATATGATCCGCCGCAAATCTTAACGGTCGTCCTTGCAAATATCCGATCACAGATCAACCTCCAATGCTTTCTTCATTCGCGCCTTCACGTCGCGCACCCGCGCATGCGCCACGGCCAAAGCCAGCGCATCCGAAGCATCCAATGCCAAAGCACCCGCCGCTTGAATCCCTAAAATCGCCATAACGATCAATTGCACCTGATCCTTGCTCGCCGCACCCGACCCCGTCACACATTTTTTTACATAACGGGCGGCGTATTCTTCCAACCCGACCCCCGCCTGCGCCGCCGTCATCAAACAAACGCCGCGCGCGTGGCCAAGTTTAAATGCCGAGTCGGCGTTTTTACCGAAAAAAATCTTTTCGACCACCGTCGTGTGAATTTCAAATTGTGCGTAAAGCTTCTGCAACTCACGGCCAAGTACGCTTAAGCGCGCAGCCAAAGACGTTTTTTCATTCAGACGAATGACCCCATGATCAACATGGGTTAAGCGCTCGCCGTGCACGCGGATTAAGCCGAAACCGGTAAATCGGGTTCCAGGATCTATACCCAAAATCAAATCGCCTGCACTCAAAAGAAGCCGCCCCTTGCTCCCCCACAAATATGGTGGGAAGATAAATGCGATGCAAGAAATCCAACCGGAACTGATCGAAAAATACCAGCTCCTCCTGCAAAAAGATCCCAAGTCGCAGGTCTTTGCGCCGCTTACTGAAGCGTACCGTAAAATGGGCTTAACGGAAGAAGCTTTTCGCATCGCCGTCCGCGGGGTTCAATTCAATCCCAACTTCAGTGGCGGACGCATAGCATTAGCCAAGGTATTTTTGGACCGCGACAATGTTCCCGGCGCAGTGGCCGAGCTTGAAAAAACCGTCGATCTTTCGCCCGACAATATCTTGGCTCATTCTCTCCTTGGCGATTGTTATTTAAAGACCAAGCGGCCTAAAGACGCCCTCAAATCTTTTAAGATGGTGCTGTTCTTAGCGCCCTCCAACGAGCGCGCCGCACGCACGGTCAAAAAGCTCGAAAGTCTGACCGCGGATGAGTATGAAGACGATTTATTCGAGATGAAGCAGCTCCCTCAACTCGACGAATTGTCCACCGAAAAGCTGACCCCTCTTAAGCCCGTGGGCGAAAAATCCGGCAGCGATTTGGAGCGCATCCTATCGCTAACCGATGCCTACATTGTACGCAATGACATCGAGCGCGCTTTCCAGACCTTGCGCGCGGCCGAGCGCTCTTTTGGCTCGCATCCAGAACTTATAAAGCGTTTAAAGTTGGTGAATCAGCGTACAATGGATAATGGAGAGGTTGAGGGCGACGGGGCCGTGCAGCCGCCGCCCAACCGGTCGCGCCAAGCCTTAGACGGTAAAATCCAGTTTCTACGCGACCTTTTAGGGCGCGTACAAAGGCATTCTTAGACATTTACATAAAGCAAATCTTCAACTATTCCTGAGACCTCACCCGATTTAATGAGGTCAGTATGTACGATTTGAGTGATTTCAAAAAAGGTCTTAAAATTCTACTCGAAGGTCAACCCTACTCGGTCGTTGATTTTCAGCATGTGAAGCCGGGCAAGGGGAATCAGTTCACACGCACTAAACTTAGGCAGCTCATCACCGGCTCGAACTTGGAGCGCACTTTTAAATCCGGCGAAAAATTCGGCGTTCCCGATGTCGCTTACAAAGACATGGCCTTTTTGTACAAAGATGAATCCGGCTTTGCTTTTATGGATCAGGCTTCCTATGAACAAGTGGCTTTAAGCGCCGAGCTCCTTGGCGATGCGGCCAATTACTTGACCGAAAACCTGCAAGTCAGTGTGTGCTTTTTCAACGACCGCGCCGTCGGCGTCGAGATGCCGAAATCGGTGAATCTGAAAGTTGTCCAAACTGACCCTGGACATAAGGGCAACACGGTAACCAACACGTACAAGGCTGCAACTATGGAAACCGGCTATGTCGCGCAGGTTCCGCTTCACATCGCGGAAGGCGACACTCTTAAAATCAGCACGGAAGACGGGGCTTACGTCGAGCGCGTCAGTTATAAATAGCGCGTCATATCAGGCCTCGCGGTAAGCAAAAATTCTGCAGACAATATATAGATAGCGTTTGAAAGGCCGGAGATCCGGCCGATCGCGCGCTTTTGCGTTCAATCACCCGCGGCAGGAACAACTTTGGAAGCCATTAACGAGCTCGAACTTCGGCGCATGCTTAAGCAAAAGCTCTCCAACCAAGAACTCATGAACCAAATGCTCAAAGTCATTTTAAGCAATGCCTTACCGTGGGAAGAGCAGCGGCCGTTTTTTGACTTTCTCTTTTTGACCGAACGCCACTCAACATTAATTAACCTGCTCAAACAGGCCGTTGAGAATAAAAATAGAATTCCTTACGACATGATGATCGAACTGCTCGGCATGAAGCACATCGAGCCAAAATCCAGCGTGATTGAATCTTTACTCAAGGTGCTCAAAAAACACAGCGCCCGGCAAGAAGTCTTCGCCGCACGCTCCTGGGATCGCTTCGACAAGCGCTTTCAACAGATGCGGGGCGAATTGCTCGAAGCCCGCGTACAAGAGCAAAAACTTTTTAAAGAGAACATGCTCGATAAGTTTTGGTTCCTACGCAATCAGCGCATGGTCGAGCAAGCCGGGCGCGTGCTCCGCCGCATGATGGAGCTATATCCAGAAGATCCGTCTTTAGCGAAAATCAAAGACGACTTCGATGAGCAGTGGGCGCGCGACGTTCTGGCCAACCACGTGGCCAAGCTTAGCGACGAAAAAATCGATCGCACGGTCACCGCCCCGTCCAGCTCAGACGAAGAAATGCTGAACAGCTTTTTGGCCTCGGGTGAGAAACTTTGCCTCGAACAGCGCGAAAGCGCCACCGACCTGGCGATTGCCTTCTGGTTTATGGAAGACGCCGGCCGCGCGCTTGAAATTTTATCGTGGGCGGCGCCGAGCCCAAGCAACGATTGGCTGCGCGCTGAACTCATGGTGAGCGCACGCCGCTTCGTCGAAGCGCTTGAGCATCTCAACACTCTGGAGATCCGCTACATCAACGATCCAGAAACCACCTTCGGCGTGTCTTACATTCGCGCGCAGTGCTTGTTTGAACTCGGGCAACAGGCCTCCGCACTCGAAATTTTGCAAAGCATCGTGCGCGTGCGTCCCAACTACCGTTCCGCCCATGCCCTGATCCTTGAGTGGTCCGAGGGAGCCCGTTGGGATTAATCCGCAAACGTTCATTCCAGTTCGGGCTTCTTGCCGCCTTCAGTTTTCTGCTGGGCTTCAGTTACAATTATCACCTGCCGAAGATTGAATCGTTTTTGTTGGTCGAGATCGAGCGCTTCACGCAAGAGAAAGCACCGGTCCGCATTTTCGCCAAAAAACTTCATTTTCATCTCATCCCGCTTGGCGTGGTGCTGGAGGACGTGAACATCCTGGCCAAGGCGCCGTTAAATAAATATGTCGCTCCCGCGCATTTAAAAGAGGCCGGGGCACGGCTTGCGATTTGGCCGCTACTCCGCGGAGAAGTGCGCCTGGCACAGATCTTCGTGCGCGATTCCGAATTTAATATTTTCCTAAAGCAGGATTTATTCAATAAAACCGGCGGCAAGCCCCTAAAATTGGACTTCGAACAAATCTACCGCTTGCCGATCGACGAAGTTTTGCTTGAGCGCGTGCAGATTCAGGGCCGGCTCGATCCGCAAAATGTCGTGTTCCGTGTCGCCGAACTCAATTTACTTATCGAGAACCGTTACCAATCCCTATTTATCGAAACCGAAGCCGCGCGCGTCCTGGTCAAACCTAGTGGACCGGTTGATCCGCTCAATGTGCAGCTGGAGCTGCGCGCGCTGGTCGAATCGAAAGAAGCGCAGATTTCAGCTTTCAAGCTGAAAGCCGATGAAAGTTTCGTGGTCGCCAGCGGCCGCCTGAATGGCGATCTCTCCGCGGGTAAGTTCGAAAACGGCGCATTCGACGCCCGTGCCAAGATTCATCTTCAGGATCTGAACACGTGGGAGAAAATTTTCTTCCTTAAGCCGCGCCTACCCGATGTCGGCGGTTACGCCGAAGTGGACTTAGGCGTCGAACTGCGCGAAGGGCGTGGCTACAAAATAGAAACCGATCTCAACACCCGCGACGTGAAAATAGATAAGTTCATCGTCGGGTCGGTCCAGGGCAGAATCGCGAGCAATCTTAAATCGGTCAATTCGGACCGCTTGGCTTTTGCAAATTCGGCCGGAAGCGCAAATCTCACTAAACTTAAAATTTTGCTCGAACCTAAGCCCACCTTTTCAGCAAACATCGATGTCGACAACCTCGAACTCCATCAGTTTCTTGAAAATATCGGCGTCAAAGATGTCCCCGTCACCTTGCCCATCAAAGGCGATGCGAGTTGCGACGGCAGCTTGCGTGATCCGTTTGAAATCAAATGTGCCGCCAAAATTTCTTCGAAGCGCCTGCATGTCTATTCCGATGATCGCAAAAAATCCACGATCGTCGAAGCTCTCGATTTGCGCGGCAAGGGCGAAACCAAGATTACCCTGGATGACGTCAGCTACAAAGCCGAACTCAATGTCGGTAAAAATTCACACGGCACCACCGACGGCGTGATCAATTACGAGACCGGCTTCAAAATCAACTACAACGGCGATCAGATCGACTTCAAAGATTTGAAAAACCTCGCCAACTTGAAATTTGAAGGCACCGGCAAAGTGTCAGGCAACACGATCGGCACCTCGCACTGGGCCACCATCGGCATGAACGTCGACGGCAACGACTTTTGGTTGGAAGACTATCCACTTGGCAATCTGACCAGCAAAATGACTTACAAGGCCGGCCACCTCTTGTTCGACCAAGCGCAAGGACAATACGGCGACAGCCGGTACAACGGCAACGTCGATGTCAATTTACGCAACGACCGCCTGGCCCTCAATTTACAAATACCCTTCGCCGATCTTCGCGACATCCAATCCATCTTCGGGCGCAAAATTCAATTGCCGTTTAACGCTTCGGGCACCGGCATGGGTCAAGTGCACGCGGAGGGGCCGTTCAACTTCCGCTTGATGAGTTACGAGATGAAATCAAGCTTCTATCGTGGCGAAATCGCGCATGAGACGTTTGATGAATTCGTCTTCAACGTCAAATCGCAGGATGGAAATGTTCAAAGCGAACGCATTCATATCACTAAGTCCTCCGGCATCGCCGAGATGAAAGGTAAAATTAATCCGCAGGGAGAAATCGACGCCGTAGTGGTCGGGCGCGCCTTACGACTGGAACAATCTGAAAATGTCGTCGGCCTCGGCCTCGATCTGCAAGGCTTGGCCGACATCACGATGCTGATCAAAGGACAATTGCCGAAGCCCCGCATCGAATTGAACGGCAGGCTTTCGCGCGTCGTTCTTGCCGACCGGCCGGCCGATGACTCGGTTTTCAAGTTAAATTTTTTGACCGACCGATTGGAAGGCTCGGGTCAATTCTTGGGTTCGACCCTGCTGACCGATTTCGTATTTCCCTATAATGATCAAGCGCCTTTCCGCTTCGATTTAAAATCGCGGAAATGGGACTTCACGACGCTGTTCTCTTTGGTTTCAAAATCGGCGCGGCAGATGGACTTTGCGACCTCGGTGACCATGGACATCGGACTAAAGTCCGAGCGCGGCGGCTTCTGGAAGGCCGACGGCAAGATGAAAGTGGACGAGTTCTCGATCCGCAAGGGCGGCAAACAAATGGCCGCCGAAAAGCCGATGCTCATGAACATGAGCGAGGGCGTGATCAACACCAACAACTTCGCAATCAGCTCAGGCGACAGCTATTTGAAGCTGGATTTGGTGAACACCACTAAGGATAAACTCAATGCTTCCTTAAACGGCAAAGTGGATCTAAGCCTGCTTGGGCTATTCACGCCGTTCATTTCGGATTTACGCGGCAATATGGCGGTATCGATGGATTTTCAAGGCTCGGCTGAAAAACCCTCGATCAGCGGATCGGCATATGTCGAGCGCGGTTACGTGAAGTTCGCCGAATTCACCCACCCCTTCTCGAATATTCGCGCCGACGTTTTGTTTAACGACAACCAAATTTTGCTCAACACCGTGCGCGCGGATTTGGGCGGCGGAAAATTAACCGGCGACGGAAAAATTATTTTCAACGGCACCAAGCGCCCCATCGATGTCAAAGGGACCGTCACGGACGTGAAAATAAATATTCCCGAGGGCTACCACACCCGCGGTTCAGGCAATGTCGCGATTCGCGGCGACGGCTTTCCCTACACTATGGCTATCGACTACGCTGTGACCGGCGGCGAGATCGTCGCCGAATTCGCAGGCGGCGGCGAAGAGTCGACGGTCAAGGCCAGCAGCTATTTGCCTAAATTCATCGGCCAGGAATCCTTCCATCCGTTTTCGTTTTTGGTCGACGTCGATCTAAAAAAGCCGGTCATGGTGAATAACTCGCTCGTGCAATCACAGGTGAACGGACATGTGAAAGCGGCCGGCACCCCCGATCGTTTGGTGCTGAACGGGACTTTAACTCCGGCCGTCGGCGGCAAAGTGTTTTTCCGCGATGCGCCCTTTGAAATCACGTCGGGCTTCGTCGAGTATGAAGATATGCCGGCCGACAATCCAAAAGTTTATCTGACCGCCACGGCCCATCAAACCGAGAGCGTCACCGACGATCAGCAACGCACGACGGATCACCAGTACGACATCAGTCTGCTCGCACAGGGCAGAGCGCAAAATCCGCAGATCACCCTGACTTCGCAGCCGACCTTAAGTCAGCGCGAGATCGTCTCGCTGCTCGCACTCGGCGTCACTTCGAGCGGGCTTGACGAGAGGAAGTCCTCGGGTTTTTCGGCCGGAAACACCTCCAGCGCGATCGGCGCGGCGATTTTGCAAAAAGCCGGCGGGCGCAAACTCAAGGACTCGCTCGGTGTGGATTTGAAAGTTTCATCCTCGCGGCCGATCGCCGACAACGCCTCCAAACCGATGGTGACCCTCTCAAAGCAATGGACGCCGAAATTCGGGGCGAGCGCCAGCAGCACATTAACGGCCAACCCCGCCAACGACGCCAAAGTCGAATACAAAATGAACAAGAACATTTCGGTGATCGGCTCATGGGAAGGCCGCGAACAGAACCAACAGTTGGTTGAACGCCAGCAAAACGTTTTTGGCTTGGATCTGGAATACAAGGTAAACTTTAAATGATGTTCAAAACCGTCTTGGCATTTATGATCGCGGCAACTGCATCGGGCGCCCTCGCGGCCCCGGTTTTGCGTGATCTTGCGCCTAAAGACGAAGAACGCTTGCGTAAAGAGCTGCCCGCACTGTTCACCGCCAATCCCGAACTCTCTGTTTTTGACGAAGCGATCCGCGTGCTGATGAAGCAAGGACAATACGAGAACGTTTTCATTGAGAAAAAGGGCGACAAATTCGAAGTCATCGGCAAACCTTTGCGCCTGGTTGAGGGGGTCGTGTTCACCGGCGTGAGTGAGCTCGGCGAGGATGAGCTGCGTGAATTGCTTGAATTCAAACCCGGCGACCGCTTCGACCGCAAAAAAGCCGTGGCCGCCGCCGAGCGCATCAAAAATCATTACGGCGAACAAGGCTACTTCAACGCCATCGTCGAGCTGGGCTTTAACAAAACGGAATCCAAAAATATACGCATCAATATCGACATCAAAGAGAACCAGCCTTGCCGCATCAAGGGCCTCACGTTCGAAACTCCGAATTTGGATCTCAAAAAGAAGCTGAATTCCCGTTTCAAAAAGATTCTTAATCGCCCATTGACCACGGATCGCGCGCGAAGATTGATGAATGACCTCGATGCCTTCTTAATCGAGAACCGTTACCTGGCGACCGAAGTGCAGCAACCCGACGCCAAATACAACGAACCCAAGACCGAAGCCTATCTGCAAATTGAAATTCGCGAACCTTACCGCTGGGAGTTTTACTTCGAGGGCGAACATTTCATGACCATGACCGATCTTTATCGCGCCCTGGATCTGACCAACCGCGAACGCAAGAATGTCGATCCCGCCGGTGAAGGCAGCGAGCGGATACGGCGTGATTATTTGGCGCACGGTTTTCCCAATATCCAGATCGACACCAAGGTTTTAAATCCGGCCGGCACCTACCTCAAACGTGTGTACTATAAAATTCACGAAGGCGCGCGTGTGCGCATCAAGACCATCGACGTGCAGGGCCGCATTTCACGCAATGCCAAGTACTACCGCGATTTTATCTTGAAAAACAGCTCCGAGCTGGTGAGCGAAGGATTTTACAACCGCCAGGATTTAGAGAACGGTTTTAAGAACCTAACCACCGAACTGCGCAATCAGGGCTTCTTGCGCGCCCGTGTGCTTTCATCAAGGGTCGAATACAGCGAAAAGAAAAATGAAGCCACGGCGGTGGTGCTTCTGGAAGAAGGCCCGCAAACGCAAATCCGCGCTTTGGATTTTGAAGGCAACCGCTTCTTCTCGAGTTTCGAATTGGCCGGAGTGACCGGGCTCGAAACCAATACCCCGCTCAAATTGAATGATTTTGAAAATTCACTGCTGAAACTTAAAAATTTCTATCACGATCAAGGTTTCCTCGAAATGCGCCTGCTGAATGAGACCGAGGATGTCATCCAGTATAACGACAAAGGCACGCAAGCCCGCATCGTGTTCCGCATTTTCGAAGGCCCGCGTATTCGCGTGAATGCCATCGCGGTCGAAGGCAACACATTCACCAAAACGCGGGTGATCTTAAAAGAGGCCGACTTCCACCTCGGCGAGGTGCTCACACCGAAAAAAATCGACGATGCGATTTCAAGGCTTAACCGCATGGGTCTTTTCAATCGCGCCGACGTGCACACTTTGGAAGAAGGCACCAGCGTCGCCGAAAGAACTCTGGTCATCACGGTGACCGAACGGGATCCCGGCTTATTCCGTTTTGGTGGCGGCGCCAACAATGAACGCAACCTCACTTTGCGCGGATTCACCGGCGTGTCCTACAACAATTTGTGGGGCACAGGACGCGGAATCAGCGGACGCGCGGAATTAAAGCAAAACGTCGCCGAAGTGAATTATCCAGAGCATGAAGTCTCCGCCGGCTATTACGAACCGTTCTTATTAGGCACCCGCACCCGCGGGCGCTTAAATCTGACGCGCTCCGAGCAGGTGTTTTATTACCGCAGCGATAAGGACGTCACACCGCTCACCACGATCAACCGGATCGACTTTTTGGCCGAGCGTGAATTCAACCGAGTCACGCGGTTGAGCTGGAAAGTTTGGAGTTTGGAATCGCGCAAAGAATGGGAGCGTAACGGCAAATGCATCAACAAAGTCGGTAAAGCCTGCGAAGCGGGCGAAACGGACTACGCCACCACTTTGCAGGTCGCAACGGTCGGCCCGACTTTGGATATCGACTATCGCGACAATCCGTTTTCACCGACGCGCGGCTCACTCACCCGCTTCATTCTGGATTATTCCAATCCCGCATTGGGAAGCTCGGAAGGCGTTGAGTTTTACCGCGTGGAAGGCAACTTCACGCACTTGCAGCCGCTTGGAAGCACCCGCTGGATCTGGGCGAATTCATTTCGCTCCGGCTATTTGCAAAATTTAAGTACAGACAAGGACAGCGGTGTGCCGACAAGTTACGCTTTTATTTTGGGCGGCATTTCGACCGTCCGCGGATTCGATTCGGCAAGCGATCACGAGCGGATTCCCAGTTGGTACCGGGACTCAAGCGGCAAGCAGACGGCCTTCGATATTCCGCGCGGTAACCGCAAGCTGATAAGAACGGATTCACATTATTATTTGCTTAAATCGGAGCTTCGCTTCCCCATCGTCGGCCAACACGGCGGCGTGCTGTTTTACGACGGAGCCAGCGTATCGATCAGCGGTTACGATTTTGTGCGCCCTTACCGCGATGCCGTCGGCATTGGTTACCGCTACAATACTCCGGTCGGCCCCGTGGCGGCCGATCTCGCTTTCAAGATCGATCCCATGCACAACGGTGTGTACAAGGAACAGATCTTCAGGTTTCATTTATCCATCGGAACTTTTTAGATTCGGTCGACACTTCTGTATCAGTAAACCGGTGCGTCAAAATAAGGTTCGTAGCGCGGCCACAATAGTCCGCGCATCGAATTAGGTTTTCTCGATCACGGAAAAATAAATCGGACCCGCAGGCGCCCGGTCGGGCATAACTATCCAACCATGTTTTGTCGGCTCGCCGATGGATTCTTCGACCGTGACGATGCGAAAGCCTTCGCGACTTTTATTTAAACGCTCAATAACCCCGTCATTCTCGATCGGATTAATCGAACAGGTTGAATAAACCAAGCGCCCGCCGGGCTTCAAAGAATCGAAAGCCGAGCACAATAAAGAATGCTGCCGGATCACCAAACGCTTTGAACCTTTCAAAGACCATCTACCCACTTCCGAAGGGGCTTTTAATAAATGCCTCTCACCCGAGCACGGAGCATCCACCAGCACACGGTCAAAGTGTTCTTTGCGCGTAAGTCCCCAGCGGCTCGCATCCGAACACTTCACGTCGATATTTTTTAAAATTTCTGGAGGCACACAATCATGCAATACCGCGCGCAAGCGGCCGACCCGAGTCGGCGACATATCATTGCACCACCAAAAAGCTTGCCCACGCAATTGAAAGACCATCGCCAAAGTTTTCCCGCCGGGGCTCGCGCAAAAATCGGCGATATGCTGATCTTTCTCCACCCGCAAATTCTTCACCGGCAAAAGCGAAGCCGGGTCGAGACTATAGTCGTGCAGTTTTTCCGAGAACGGATTCTTTAAAATTTCCTTCTTTATATCGGACAATAAATTTTGTTTGAGCTGCGGCCAACGCTCGCCATAAACGGCCGCGAAATAAGCGTCGAAAGCGGAAGTTCCGTCGGGCTTAGGACTATTTTTGGTCGATGATTTTTTTCTTTTCACTTAAAGTCGCTCTCACTCACTTAGACTAATAAAAGCAGCAAAAGTGCCAGGATGGCACTCGACCGACATCTAGGAGGGATCTCATGCGAAGGCAACAATGGATTGCAGGCTTGGTAATCTTTTATGGCCTGCTCAGTGCTCATGCCTCAGCTTACCCGATCAATCCCTCGGTTATCTACGGAGACGACGATCGCCAGGACTACTTCCAAGTCGACGAAACATGGAAGACCAAAGCGGATTCGACGGTGGCCCTTATCCGCGCCTCAAGCCTTGATGTGCAAGGAGGCCGCACCAACATAAAGACCCTTCCCTACGGCACCGGCATGGGCCTCTGCCTGACAGAGCCTTTCTATGAGCAAGAGACGGCCGCATTTTGCTCGGGCTTTTTGGTCGCGCCCGACGTCGTGGTCACGGCCGGGCACTGCATCCGTAACCAACAAAATTGCGATGCCACAAAATTTGTTTTCGGCTTTAAGCTCGACGTCGCGGGAGCGCTTCCTCGCTCCGTGGATAATGACAAAGTTTTCAGCTGCAGGCAGCTGGTTTTCTCGGTGGCGAATCCGAGCGGCGAAGATTTCGCGATCGCCAAACTGGATCGCATCGTCACGCATGTAGCCCCGCTTTCTTTCCGCACGCAAGGCACGCCCGCACCGGGTGACGGCATGAAGGTGATCGGACATCCCGCGGGCTTACCGCTTAAGGTGGCCGGAGGTGCCGCCGTAAGATCGGTCGCGGGCGAGTTTTTGGTGGCGAACTTGGATACGTTCGGCGGCAATTCGGGAAGCGCCGTTTTTAACGCCCAGACCGGCGACGTCGAAGGCGTCTTGGTCCGCGGTGAAATGGATTTTATTTATAAAAATGGATGCCGGGTTTCGAATCGTTGCGACGCGAGCGCTTGCCGCGGCGAGGACGTCACTCTTTTTGAACGTGTCCGCGCCCATTTACCTTAGCGGCAATTATTTAAGCGGCCGGTCTGACAACGATTACGGATCACCTGCGACGAAGTCGTGAACAAACTCGGGCCAAATTTGGATTCGATATCGCTCGGGCCGCCGACGCTCGACGGACGATAGCTATTACCGGCAGAGGCGAACTCACGCCCACCACTGCTGTTTCCACCGACCGATGAGGGTGTGTAGCCGGTCGAAACTCCTGCACCACTGTTCCCATTTATATTCGCATTCGCTTGGCCTTCGCGTTGCGCGGAGTTTGCGCGACTGCCGACCGTGCTGCCGATCAAAGCCTCTTGTCCGCCACCGGTTGAAACCGTGGATGTTCCGGCCGAGTTGCCTCTGCCTGCTGCCGCCGATGAGCCCACCGATTGCGGAAGCACAACCGCCGGTGCTCCGGCTGCGATATTCGGAGGAACTTGCGCTCCGCCACCCGCGGTGTACGCGGGATTGGAGAAAGCTGGATCCGTGGGGCAACTTTGTTTGGCTTTTTCAATCTCCGGAAGTGAATTTTGCGCTAAGCAAAGTCCCGGATTTTGCGTGCAGGCCGGCGAAGCGTTTTTCGCCAATTGCAAACAGCTCGGGCATTGCTCACGGCCCGAAGTTTTGCAGTAATTGTAAGCCATCACATTTTGACAAAAACTTGTTCCGACGCCCTCGCCTGCGGCACCCATGACCGGTGCACTCATGATAATGCCGGTTGCTGGATCGATCGCCGGCGGAGCCGCCGCAGCGACCGGTGGCGGAGCCGTGGTGCCTGAACCACTGCAATAGCGGCCTTCAAAAGCCACGCAAGTCGCTTCGTCGAGTTGCGTGTTACATTTCGTCTCCATATAGCCGTTGCAAGCCTGATAATTGTACGCGTCTTGTTTGCTGCAATCGATCTGTCCGTTGGGCTGAAGGGCCGCAAGCGGATTGACCGGTGGCGGCTGCGGCTTATCGTCTTTTTTCTGCATCATCATGGCGGCAAGTGCGCCCATCGCAGCGCCCATCATCATGCCGGTCATCATGTTTCCGCCGCCGCCGCCGGCACCCGTGGCCGATTGCGTTTTGGCGGCGTCACCGGCGACACCGGCAGCCTGCGCGCATTCCGACGCGGCTGTATTTAAAATTTCGCCAATTGCATCGCAGTCATCTTGCGTACATCCGGTTTTCTTATCGGGCTTGCACTGCGATTTCTGCGTCTCGCAAGCGGTTTTAGCTTCGCAGGCGACCGTCGCCGTGCCACTGGCGGCGCCAAATAAATTCCCGGCGTTGACGTTGGTGCTATCACCGGAGGCTTGACCCGCCTGGGCCGAGATAATTCCACCCTTTGCGGCAGCTCCCTTATAGGCGTCTTCGCAAGCTTTTCTCGAATTACACGTAGCGCCCTTTCCCGCAGCCGCCGAAGCATCGGGAATAAATGGAGACTGCACCATCGCGGCCGTAATCAGCAGCTTGAATGTGCGGGTTAAAGTTTTGGTCCCCATAATCACCTCGTCCTATATATCATATCGGAGCACTTTGCTTCCGGCATGAGCGGAGATTCTCGGCGAATCTCAATTTGAAACACTTCACTTCCGTTCGGGACGGCAGTGAAGCAATTTTCCCTCTGCGCAACGATTCTTGATCGTCTCGCCCAGGATCGTAAACAAACTTGGTCCATAACGGTCGACGACTTGATGGCCTGAATCGACCGATTGAGTTTCGAAAGCCGAAGCCAGGCCCCGCGCTCCGACTCCTTGACCGAACATGGGCGATGAACTCTCCGAATCCCCGAAGACGTTGGAGTTCGAATCACTTCCACCGCTGTAGCCACCTCCGCCGCCTTCCACGCCAAGACTCCCGCCTTCGCGTGTTCCTTTTTGCGCGTCCTCATTGTTGAGTCTTGGATTCGCGAGCATCGCGGTCGTGTCACCGCCGCCGCTCATCGCGCCGCCGCCTGAAGTTCCATTACCTGCGCCGCCGATCGATTGGGCCGAATACCCGGGTGTGCTTAACGCTTTGGCGACTGCGGGATCGGCTAAGCCGGGCGCATCGCCGCAATTGCTTTTGATATTTTGTACAGCGGAGGTGGACATATTTTGCAAGCAGCTCGCGGCATTTCCCGACGGACAGCTTGCCGCGAAGCCGGGGCAACCGGGGCACATGTCTTTGCCGGCGCCACTACAAACTTTAGCGGAAGCAGTTTGGAAATCGCTTTGGGTTTTGTCGTCGAAGCCGGTTTGTCCAGCTTCGTCTTTTTTCTGTTCAGGTTGGGCGGCTGTGGCGGTGGGAGGTATCGATTGCGGGGTTGCCGCAGGAGGCGTCTCGGCTTTTTTGTCTTCTTGTGCGGAGGGGGGAGGCATCATTGGGGGCATTCCGCCGGCAGGATTGGAAGACTCGGAGCCCTTGGCGGTGTCCGCCGTTTTAGTCCCCCCGGAATTTGCGGTCTTAGAGCCCGCCACTCCCTTACTTAAATCCTTTTGGGCCTCGGCAAGTTTATTTTTACACGTTTTCAGATCGCTCGCCATTTGCTTTGTTTCTTGGTGATTGGGACCAGGCGGCTTACATTCAAAATCGCATTGCTCTTCAAAAGCCTTACACATCGTAATTGCATAAGTATATCCCGTGGCTCCGCCCTCGCCGACTTCTGATAATCCGCGTCCACTAACCTCTTGTCCGTTTCCTTGTTTGCCAATCGCCGCCGCCGCCGCCAAAGCTGCCGCATCCTCCGCTTTCGCCGCTTTGATTCCTTCCTTCTTACAGTTTTCGATGGCGCGATCCTTAGCTGTACTGCAACTTTTAGCGGTACCCGCCTTCACAGCGAGGGAGAAGAATAGAAACTGGGCTAATCCGAAAAACGAAAGAGCACGGAACAACATTTTTATATTTTGTCTTACGAGACGAGACATACCCCTAATTATGCCAAACCCCCACACGCTCTGGGGAAAAAACGCGAAGAACAGCACTTGTAACGGCGCATCTTGTCTCACTTTGAAACACCACGTGAAGAGTTCGAACATGTTACGCACCTCTGCCCTTATCAAAGAGCAGGACTTGGGCCGACTCCTCCCTCCGGGAACGGCCGGCACCACTTCATAATTCGGACACCTGTCTAAAGAGTGATGCACACATTTCATTTCTGTATCAGCAAACCAGCGCGTCAAATCAAAGGTGTTTTCAGAACTCGCCGCCACGTCCAGCGTGAAGTTGAATCGCTCGTGCAGCGGGTCAAAGACATCAGGGGTGGTTGAGCGGTCATCCACCTTGTCATCAGCCCCACGCTTCTCCACTTGTTGCTGATGGTTTTGTGCTCGA
>CAZVOP010000045.1:27060-27337 GCA_964628445.1 uncultured Pseudobdellovibrionaceae bacterium
TCTGTATCAGCAAACCAGCGCGTCAAATCAAAGGTGTTTTCAGAACTCGCCGCCGTAGCGGCTAAACAGTGCGTCACGAAATCTCCATTTGTCGCCACTCACCACCCTAGCTAGAGTCCTCACCCATGCAACAAAGGCTCATCTCCCTCTTCGGCATAGCCATCCTGATCGGCATCGCTTGGCTCATCTCGAGTAACCGCAAGCGCTTCCCGCTTCATCTCGTGTTGTGGGGCGTGGGCCTGCAGTTCGTGTTTTGCATATTGGTCATCGGGATTCC
>CAZVOP010000046.1:0-26939 GCA_964628445.1 uncultured Pseudobdellovibrionaceae bacterium
GCCAAGCTCTTCTGGATATGGCGAGCGTCTTGCGCGAGACCGACCTGAAATTGCGCGAGTTCCGCGAGAACGTGAAAACGACGCGCGAACTGTTGGTGCTCGAGCAGCAGAGTTATTCGATCTTGGAAGCGGAATATCGCAATGGGCGCGCGGCATATTTGGATTTGATCACCAATTTGAACTCGTTGATCGATGCCCGCTCCAAGTTCATGACTTCTTATTTCGGTTTCAAGAAACAGCAGATGCTCTACTCGTTTCACAAAGGCGATCTGTATGAGGACCTTAAGCAGAAATAAAATTGCCGCGCTCGCGCTGGTGATTCTATGCGCCGGTGTCACATGGGCACTTCTAAGCACTTCGTCCGGCGGAGTGAAGGGCAAGCGTTACGGCAAGGTCAAGCGCGGTGATTTGATCCAGCGTGTGACGGTTTCGGGAATGATCTATCCTTTGCGCCGCACGATCTTTGTCGCGCCTTATGACGGTTACATCCGCAAACTTTATGTGAAGATCGGGCAAAAGGTGAAAAAGAACGACCCGGTGGTTGCGATCACGTCTTCATTGATGAGTCCTGAGCCGGTGTTTCCGATCCGGGCACCTTTTTCGGGCACGGTGGTCGACGTCGAAAAAATGGAAGGCGAATACGTCGGTAAAGAGGACACCAAAAAAACCATCGTGCGTATCGATGACCAAGAAAAATTTTTCGTCGTGTCCAAAGCCGCCGAGCTTGATGCGTCCAAGGTGAAGATCGGCATGGAAGTCGAGATCCGGATCAATGCCTTTAAGCACGGGCCGATGAAGGGCATCGTACGCGAGATCGATTTGGCCGCGCAAGAAGCCGACGGCTGGAAAGAGCAGCAAGCCACCTTCGCAATAAAGGTTGAGGTGATCGATCCCCCTAAAGAATTGCGTTCGGGACAATCGGCGATCGTCGACATCGTCACCGCCAAATTCGAAAATGTTTTGTACCTTGAGCACGAGTTTATCAATCGCGATTACGTGATCACTAAGCGCGGCAAGCGCAAGGATATTCAAGTCGGGCGGCAAACCGATCTGGCCGTGGAAGTGATCAGCGGTCTTTCCGAGGGGGAAGAAGTCGAGCAAGTCGATTTTTTAAAGATGCTTGAAGGCCCTTGAGCTGCGCGAGGTCTCGTTCGCATATAGGTTAGGGCACCAGAAAGTGCCGGCGCTCAACGGCATTTCGCTGGCCATTGAAAGCGGCGAGATGGTCGCCATCCAGGGGCCGTCGGGCTCGGGCAAATCCACTTTACTTTATCTTCTGGGCTGCATGCTCAAGCCGGACTCAGGACGCATCCGCGTGATGGGTCATGACATCATGGAGCTGGATGAGGTCCAACTCGCCTATTTTCGCAACCGCCAATTGGGATTCGTGTTTCAGCAATTCCATCTGCTGCCGGGCGCCGATTTGCTGAGTAACATTTTGCTGCCGACCCATTACCCGCTGGAAGACCGAAGCGACAGCGGTCGCGATTTTCGCCGGCGTGCGCGTGAACTTGCGGTCACGCTTGGGCTGGGGGAGAGACTGGATCATAAGCCTGCGGAATTATCCGGCGGCCAACAGCAGCGAGTGGCCATCGCCCGCGCGCTGATCCGCGACGCCCCGATCATCTTGGCCGATGAGCCGACCGGAAATTTGGATTCCAAAACCGCCAAGGACATTCTGCATCTGCTGCGCGAACTGAACCGCCAGGGGAAAACCGTCGTGATCATTACTCACGACAACGAGGTGGCTGCACAATGCGACCGCGTGATTCACGTACGCGACGGGAAGGTGGAAGGGCAGGCGGCGGAGGCAATCGATCCCACCGAACGGCCGCCCACGGCTCCACTTCCTGAACTTGGCGAGCTCGGCTTATCCACGTTGATGCGCGAAAGCCTGCCGCGAGCCTGGGAAAATCTGCGGCGCAACCGTTTGCGCAGCTTTCTCACCATGCTCGGCGTGGTCGTCGGAGTCGCTTCGATTTTGGCGATGCTTACGCTCGGTAACTTTACTAAGGAAAAAATCCTGCAGTCGTACGCCACACTCGGCATCAACACACTGCTCTTTAATGCACGGCCGAACTGGTTGATGAAGGCGGTGGATCGGCCGCCCAATAACTTCAACAATTTGAATATTGAACGCGACGTCTGGCCGCTGAAAGAGGTGTTCCCCGAGATCAAAGCTCTTTCGCCGATGTTTTCGAGTTACCGGCATTCGGCGGTTTACGGCGGGCGCAGTGTGGACGACGAAGTCAGCATTATCGGCGTCAATGAAGAGGCCTTTCAAATTATGCGGCGCGAATTGGCTTTGGGAGCCGGAATTCAAAAATTTCATGTCGAAAATAAAAGCTCGGTTTGCGTGATTGGGTTTGAAGTCGCGCAAAAACTTTTCCAACGTGAAAGTCCGCTGAATCAAGCGATTCAGGTGTCGATCGAGGATTTGACTTTCAGCTGCGTGGTGGTCGGC
The DNA here is from genome assembly GCA_964628445.1 of uncultured Pseudobdellovibrionaceae bacterium. Taxonomy (GTDB): domain Bacteria; phylum Bdellovibrionota; class Bdellovibrionia; order Bdellovibrionales; family UBA1609; genus JALHOQ01. The sequence goes on from CAZVOP010000046.1 coordinate 2,465, forward strand.
GTTTCCAAACCGGTGTTCCAAAAGGACAACCGCTTCGGCCCCGACATGCAGGTCATCGTTCCGTACACTTACTATATGTCGTTGCCGTTTTATTACTGGGACAAAGTCCTGCGCCAGTTGCTGATCGAAGTCAGGCCCGACCAAGATATCGAAGCCACCGGCAAAAAAATCCAAGCCTTCTTCGAAATGCGCTACGGAAAATCAGGCCTGTTCCAAGGCTCGTCAGACAGCGTTCTCCTCGCGCAGATGAAGCGCTTTTTGAATCTGTTCACCATGCTCCTCGTTTCAATTGCAGCCCTTTCGCTACTGGTGGGCGGCATGGGCATCACCAATATGATGTTGGTTTCGGTGAACGAGCGGCTACGTGAAATTGGTCTGCGTAAAGCGCTCGGTGCCAGCCACTCGGCCATCCGGCAGTTGTTCTTCGCTGAGAGTGTGTTTTTGTGCACGCTGGCGGGGCTTTTGGGGGTGGCGGTGGGATTTGTGGGTTACGAGATGTTAATTTATCTTGGCTCAAAGCTGATTTCCGATTTCCCGTTTCAATGGGTTTTCAATCCATGGGCTTTTGCTACCGCTTTCGTGGCGATCGTCGTGACCGGGGTCTTAAGCGGTCTTGGTCCGGCGATGCGCGCCGAAAAACTTCAGGTCATTGAAGCGCTAAGAAGTGAATGATAGGGTCGACGAAGAATGGAGAACATATGAAATATTTAATTATCGCTCTTTTGATCGGCTCGGGCTTTTCGCTTTTCGCGGAAGAGAAGGACTGTGTCGTAAAGGGTATGCACTGCAATGGCTGCAAAGAGATGGTTGAAGGCAAGATTTGCGACGAAGCCAAATATTCAACCTGTGAAATCAAAATCAAAGATTCCAAAAAAGAACTCGGTTCCATGAAACTGATCACCAAAGATCAGGGCGCCAAGATCGACGAAAAAGAGCTTGGCAAAGTGATCGACGATGCCGGTTACAAATTGGATAAATGCGAGACGCCTAAACATAGCAAAAAAGGCTAATTTTTAATTTTTAAAAATTAGATTGACGCCCCATAAAGCACGGCCTAAATAGAGGCCTATGGGGCTAGAGTTCAAGTTGCGCATAATTAAAGGTGGGTCGCGAAAGCCTAAGCCTACGACGGGAAGTTCGCTTCCAATACCTGGAACGCGGCCCTTGCCGCAAGGTCAGCCAAGCCTTTGAAATCGCCTTCGGATTCCGCCGCCGCCATAAAGCCATAGCCTGTGATAATTCCCTGAACGCTGGTCGCCGTTTCCAGAATGAGTTTTGCATTGCCGCTATTTTTGCGTTTTTCAGCAAGGACGACGGCCGAAACAAGTGCACTAAGACGTTCGTTACCGGTTTTGCGGACTGCACGATTGAAGTCCGCGAAATTTTTGTTCACCGTCGCCAAATGATAATACGAAGACCAGACCGCACGAAATCCCGGATCGGATTCCGCAAGTTCAAAAGTCGCGCGAATGTAAGCTTCCAGCGCCTTACGCGGCTTTGTCGAATATTTTTGAATGGCGTCGAGTGACGCCACTTTGTATTTTTCAAGCTGATAAGTGGTCATCTCCATGAGCAGCGCCTCGAGGCTTGGGAAATGATAATCCATAAGCGGTTGGGGAACTTCGGCGATCTTTGAAATTTGTGCGAAACGCAGGCCGTAGATGTGACTTTCTACAAGCGATTGGATTGCCGCTTGAAGAAGGTTCTCGCGGGTGCGTTTACCGCGTTCTTGTTTTGGCCGCTCTTGTTTTTTTTTGCTCGCCATTCGTCCTGACCATGTAATGGTTGCACGCCCGCATACTTTGACTCATCGGCACATTGGCGGTACATCCTAACCCCTATGCACGCGCAAATTCAACGTCTGGCTCTCCTCATGATTTTAACTCTGACCAATCAGGCTTATGCCGCTTGTGAAGAGTTGCTCTTCAGTTTGACTCAACAGATGACGGTTGAGCAGCCGCAAGATCATGATATCGAAGAAAAAGAGCGCGTGCGCATTATGCCGGTCGGCAGCGCGCCTGAAAAATATGTCGTTACGAATTCAACCGCGGACGGGAAGGTCGAAGTCTATAAGCGCCCCGAACACGGCGGGACGCTGGAGTTGGTGTCCAAGTGGAATGCGAATTCGGATCGCGGCGATGCGACGCTGCTGTTCGAGGCGAGCGGTCATGTCTATGCCGCATGGGTTCGTCTTTATAACGGCATGCCCGAACTCGTGATTTCCAAAGTCGAAAATCCGTTAGAAGCGGTCTTTCACTTTCCGCTCGCCAATGCGGATGACGTTTTGGTTTCTGGAAAGATCAGCCGGACCGGCGGCGAGCAGGACATACTTTCTCTGCAAACGAAAAGGCACGTTTACGTCGTTATGATTGATCAGCTGCGGAGTGGCGCTGATCATGGCGACATAAAGTAAAGCCAAAACGCTTAAGAAAAATATCAGATTTTTCGTAAGCCCGCCCCAGTCAATAGACATTTCTATCTCATTCTGCGTGTTTTCCAGCGCTTCATTTGTTTTTGAATTTGCGAGGCCAGGCGGCGATTGGCGTCTTTTAAATTAAAGCCGCGCGCGACCGCAAAAAAGTCGCCGGCATGGGACATGATTCTTAACGTCGCTTTTATCCCGCCGCTCTCACGCACGAAAACGGCGTTCAGCTTTGAGCCGATGGGTGCCCGTCCGTGAAGTTGGGCGAGCTTCGAGTCGAGGTAGTCACGGGTGAAATTCGAGGGACTGAAACCTTGAAATTGCACGGAGTAGTTCGTCATTGTGGCTCCTTTACCTTATTCCAATACGCTATCCGAAGCGCATTAAAGCCAGATGAAAAGCCCATGAATTGTTTTACCCTAAGGTCTAGTTGTGAGCGGCAAATTTAATGCCGATGCATATATATGATCCTGCGCCTTTTTTTTGCTCTATATTCCACGACTGCAGTCGCGCAAGCTTTCGATACGTTCGTTTGGCAGACGGCCGCGCCGGGCACTTATGGCTCGCAGACGGTGAATTTCAATGAGTTCCGATCGTGGCCGAAGATCAAAGAAGATATGAAGGTGACGCTGAAGCCGGGATCAACGGTGTTCAGCGATGCGGAATTTGCCGTAAATCCTGACCGGGTTTCATGGTTCCCGACCACGAAATGGTCGCAGCAATGCGAGCGTTCGGATGAGCTTCCGCCTTTGAGCGGGAAGTTGCTGCATGTGACGGATTCGTTCGGCATCGTCGAAGTCGATCAGTCCGCAGATTTTTGCGGCCGCTTTTTCAATTCGGAAAACAAGAATCGTAAATTGATTTTTGTGCGCAAAGCCGACGTGGCGACGATCGTTCCGCGTGCGCAGGCGGGGGAGGATGCGAAAACCGAAGCCACCACCACGGCCAAGGGGATTTGCGAGATTTGCAAGCTTGCGGAAAAGGATGAGGCCCTGCGGGCGATGGTGAAAAAGGCAAAAGAGAATAACGTTCCCACTTCACCCGAGAAAAAAAAGTCGGAGCAAGAGCGCTACCTGGCTTGTTACAAAACGCCTTATCAAGATAACTACAACCGCTTTTATAAAAAGCTGTTCAACGTCGCGGCTAAAGCTTTTCAAGTCTCGTATACGCCAGGCCGAAAGGGTTCGATCAAGCCGATAGATATATCCACCTACGAATCCATTGAAGGCGCGTCCATGAAGAACCTGCCGTTCATGGTCAAGGCCGACGAAGGCGTAATGAAGTGTGTGGGTTTGCGCGAAAGCAGTTGGAATCCGGCGACGATATCCAGCACGGGCGCCATGGGCATCGGTCAGCAAACCGAAAGCAACGTCGAACACCTGAACTGTTTGCTTAACGGTTGCAAACAGCAACGCGTGAAATTTAAGGGCGGCAAGCCCCTGTTGGACAAAGACAATAAACCGGTGCTCGAAACTTATTGGAGCCCCAAAACCGCTTGGGCCGGCGCGCTGTGGGATCGCTATTTCTTGGAAGCCAAGAAATCTTTTTCGCATGCCGATTGGCAGCGCCTAATGACCAATCCTAAAACCGGCTTGCCCTGCACTTTAGGAATGTCACTGAAAGAGCGCGATGCGCCTTGCCCGGTGAATTCGATCGGTGCGATGGCGCTTTATCATGTCGTGGCCGAGCTGGAAATGCGCAGCACCAGTCCGATGTACAAAGATTCGAAGGATATCCGCGATTTCGATACCGTCACTGAGTCGCTGAGCTTTAAAATCACTCAGGGCACGACCACCAATGCAGGCACCGGGACGACCCGCAAGACGATCAAAAAGTATAGTCATCCGGCGGATTGGGCCAAAAATATTGGCGCGGTGTCTTCGCGGCCGAACGAAGTCGGTCCTTACGCGCGTTTTATTTCAAATTGTCTGACCAGCGGAAACATGGAGCCGTATTTTGATACGAGCCGGATAAAGAACTACAAAAAACCGAACTGCTATTCCGACACGATCAGCAATTCTTTAGGGACCGAGGGCGTCAAATAATTTGCTTACCCGCTTCGCCGGATTTAAACTGAGATCATGAAAAAGTTTATGATGTCGGTTTTCATTTTTCTGTTTCCCTTTTCAAACGCTTTCGCGGCCTCGGACGGCGACTGGTTTTTCCTCCCGCGCGCGGCCGTCGGTTACAATATCGCACAGGGTACGCATTTCACCCTGGGCGCGGATTTGGGCATGCACTTCACCGAGCAGATTAGCGGCGGTGTCGGCGCTTATTACGCAGCCGGTGAACATCCCGGTGACGATCGTGAAATCGGCGGCGGTCCATTCATCTCTTTTGTGCAACCGATCACCAGCTTTTTGCTGATGAGTGCGCGCGAAGACGTAAACTACGTCGATATGTACAATCCCATTAAGACCATCACGCCGTCAGGCGCGGTTTACTCGCATACGCAGGAAACCGGAATCGCGTCGGCCACCTCCGTGGGCTTACATCTTTTTATCACGCGCAACCTTGTGATCAGCGGTGGCTACCGGTTGGTGCTGGGCTTGACTAATTCCAAGCTGGATGACGATCGCTCGGGGACTTTTGCGGGGATTTCGTTCGGGATTTAAACTTCGCGGATCATGAACCGATTACCTCAGAAAGTCCGCGCACGATCCGATAGGGGTGACCCGGACTCCTCTGCTTTCGAAGACTTCAAGAAGAGTGTCATGGCTGTTGCGATCAAGGCCGGGAATAACATGTGCGCCGCCGACCGCAATGAAGACCCCACCGTTTTCTATCTTATTTAAAAGCGTATCGAGCCAAAGCTTATGGCGGTTGAGATCCGCGGCTTCCGCTTTTTCTTCGCCGGGAAGATGCTCCTCGGGACTTGCTGTCGAAATTAGATGCAAAAAGGAGCCGAGAAGCCTTGAATCGCGAATAAAGTATTGCGACAGCTCCGTTTGCAGCAAGCTGGAGGCAATAAACCTTATCCAAAATTGACTGGCGATGTTCTTTTTTTCGACTAATTTTCCCATCGCCATCATGGCCTGATTCAAATCATTGACGTTGACGTGGGCAATAGCCGTGTTGAGCTGAAAATAGGGATCGTTCTCGAGGAATGAAACCTTGAGATGCGTCGATTGCCTGGCGACATAATGGTCGAGTCCGGTAGTTGGCTGCTTTTTTTTCTGCCTTACCTGTTGAAAGGCCCAATTAATCAATTCTTCGTCGGTGAACTTTCCATCCAACAACATTTCGGCGGCTTCAAGAATCTCTTTTGAAATTTTTGGCACGCCGTAAGTGGCGATTAATTGTGGCTTCGACATGTGGGGAATAGCTGATAAGTATTCTGCGAGCAGCTGCTCGCGGAGTTCCTTGAATTTGGTTTTTGCAAAATAGAGCGCGGCTCCCGGCTTCAAACTGTAAAAAATGAGACGGTCGTCAGGTTTGACGATTTTCCGAAGAACCTTCGTTGCACCGGAGGACAGTTGAGACTTGAGAAGTTCAGGTTTCAGTCCAAGATCTTCTGTTCGAAAATCCAGTTCAGAAGCGAAGGGCACACTCAAAAAATCCGATTCAAAAACCACTTCATTGCTGTGAGACAAGGCTTTGTCAACGTGTGAGAGATCAAGGTCCGTGAGATCTACTTTATGTTGAGTCGCCAGAATATAGGACGTCTTGCCTTGCAGCTCCAGCCGGAAGAGTTTTTCGTGGGTTGCGGTGGCGGCAAAAATTGATTCCAAGAACAACGCCGTCGCAAAGAGTATTAAGCCTGCAAAATTTCTCAGCGGACTCTTCATTGCGACGTCTTACCTTCAGGACGACTCCCTTGGCAATAGTCTCAGCCTTTCAATTCGTGAAGCTCAAGCTCTTTGGCCTGCTGAGCTTCCATATAGCGCAAAATATCTTCTTCGATCTTCGCGATATCCTGGCCGACCAGGCCAAGTTTCTTCGCCAATTCGCCGGCCTGGGGGCCTTGCACAACAATTAATTCTGCGTTCAGCTGATCGCGGGTTTTCTCGAGCTTAACCAATTTTTCTTCGCACTTCGAGATCAGCCGCTGCTGCTCCTTAACTTGGGCTTGAAGCTGCTTGGTCTTTTCTTTGAAATTAAATTTTTCGCCACTGGCTTTTGGCATATAGGCGGGTGAGATCTCTGCGGCATCTTTGCGCTCGCTCAAGACACCCTTTTGCAAACTCCAGACGTATTCGTCGTAGGTGCCGGGATAAAGTTCGACCTTGCCGTCATGGATTTCCAAAATCCGCGTCGCGACTCGCCCGATAAATCCGCGGTCATGACTGACCACGATGACGCTTCCTTCATAGTCGCGCAACGCCTCGGTCATCGCTTCGACCGTGTCAAAATCCAAGTGGTTGGTCGGCTCGTCCAGCAAAAGCAGCGGACTTTTTTTAAGTAAGATCTGCCCCAGCGCCACGCGCGATTTTTCGCCGCCGGAGAGCACTTTCACCTTTTTGTGAATATCATCGCCCGAAAAAAGGAGGCTTCCGGCCATATTCAAAATGTCTTGGCGGCCAAGATCGAAATGGGCGGCCTTTTGCAGAGAATCTAAAACCGTGTCCTGCATTTCCAACTGATCGGCCGAGTGCTGAGAAAAATACGACAGCGTCACTTGATAACCGAGTTGGTGCTGGCCTTTAAGTAACGGGATCACGCCGGCCAAACTTTTAAGTAAAGTGGACTTACCCGTTCCGTTATAACCCACGACGCCGAAATGATCGCCGCGCTCCATGCGCACGCGAACGTTGTGCAAAATCGTCTTATTGCCGTAGCCGAGATCGGCTTGATCGATGACCACGGATTCTTTGCCGGTGTGAATCGGCTTCGGAATTTTTATGCGCGCGCGGACGGGCAGGTCTTTCATTTCGACTCTGTCCATTTTCTCGAGCGCTTTCATGCGGCTTTGCGCCTGCTTCGCCTTGGTGGCCTTAGCTCGAAAGCGGTCGACGAAGTCTTGCATGTGTTTGCGCTTGGCTTCCAGGTTGGCGGCTTTCGCCTCTAAAATCCGCTGCAACTGTTCCTTTTGCTCGAAGTAATCGTCGATGTTGCCGGGGAATTTGGAAATATCGCCGGCTTCGACTTCCAGTGTGTACTCGGTCGTGCGCCGTAAAAATTCGCGGTCGTGGGAGATCAGCAAAAAAGCGCCGTCGTAGCCTTGCAGAAAAGTTTCCAGCGCCAGCACACTTTCCAGATCCAGAAAGTTCGTCGGCTCATCCAGTAACATAAGATTTGGCTCTTGCCCGATCAGGTACAAAAGTTTCATACGCATGCGGTAACCGCCGCTCAATTCATGCAGGGGACGGGCGAAATGATCTTCACTCAAGCCTAGATCGGTGCCGATTTGCTTGAGCTCCCAAATCGGCTTGATGCAATGTTGCTCGAGATATTGCTCGGCGGTGAGGTCGAGGCGCCATTCGCTCTCCTGCTCAAGATAGCCGATGCGCAAGCTCTTCGCCGTGGTCAGAACGCCATCGTCGAGTGAATCTTGCTTGGCTAAAATTTTAAAAAGTGTGGTTTTGCCGGCGCCGTTCGGACCGATCACTCCGACGTGTTCGCCTTCATTAACCGCGAAACTTGCGGCGTCAAAAATAACTTTGGTGCCGAAATGTTTGGAACCCTTGTGCAGTTGAAGAAGATTCATTTTTTAGTCTGATTGTAAGAGAAGCGCATTTGCAAAAGCTCGACCGCGAGGGCAAAACCCATCGGCATATAGATATATCCTTTAGGCACATGCCCGCCAAGCCCTTCAATCACCAAAGTCACGCCGATCGTGACCAAAAACGAGAGCGCCAGAATTTTTAGAGTCACATGTTTTTGCACGAATGCCGCGATTTGCCCGGAGAAGGCGAGGACCATTAAAAATGAAACCACGACGGATAAATAAATCACCGGCAAATTATCGGTGAGGCCGACGGCGGTGATGACCGAGTCGATCGAGAACACCAAATCCAAAACGATGATTTGGCCGATGACCGCATTCAATTTTGAGTACACCGGTTGCTTGCCGTCATCGATGTGAATGCTTTCGACGACATGATGGATTTCTTTAACGGCCTTGTAGATTAAAAATCCGCCGCCGGCGAGCAAGATCAGGCTTTTCCAGCTCAAGTGATAAAAAACCGGCTTATCCAAACGCACCAGAAGGCTAGCTCCGAGAAGCAAAATGAAGCGGGCGACAAGAGCCAAACCTAGACCAAGGATGCGCGCGCGGTTGCGGATAGCTAGCGGCAAACGGTCGGTCAGAATGGAAATCAACAGAATGTTGTCGATTCCGAGGACTATTTCCAGCCCAACGAGCAAGGCGAATGTCGCGATTAAGTTAAAATCCATTGAGGGGGATTCTAGGCTGTCTCATTTTGAATCGTCAAGGTGACTTAGCTCTAGAATATAAGCAGAAATCCCGAAAAGAGGGCATGATTATCTCTTGGAGAATAACATGATACGCCAATCGATAAATGTCCTGACCGTCCTCAGCATGGCGCTTTCGCCGCTCTCGGCATTTGCCGGTAAGAATGAAGCCGACGTGCCGAAGAATAAATGCGACAAAGACATGGTCGATAGGCTCTGGCGTTCGGATAAGCAAGAGTTGAAGGATGAGTTTCAAGGCTACTATCACACTCCGAAAAAGAAACGCACGATGACCGAAGCGGAATTCTGCGAAGATTTTCAAGCCCGTTTCGACACGGAATCTGGCTTTTGCCCGAACGGCGATTGTAAGAAAGGGCAGGCGAAGGTTCAGCCGATTGTCGAAGAGCGGCACCGGATTAAAGATATGGCTGATGAGCAAGCGGAAGACGTTCGGCCTGTTCGTCGCCGCCCTGAACCGGTCGTGCGCGAAGAGCGCCCCGTTTATAACGACAATGCCGGCGGCGGATTCTTCGGCGGTGGCAACAATATGATGGGAATGATGTTGGCCGGCGGAATCGGCGGCTTGCTTGGCGCGATGATCGCCGGTGGCGGTCAGCAACAACAACCAAGTCCTTATCAATTTCGTCAACCCTTTGGCCGGCCTCCTCCGTTCATGCCGATGAATCCGGGCGGCCGAGGCATGCCTCCGCGATTCGCACCTTATCAAGCTCCGATGTTTGGCGGCGCTCCCGGTATGGTGGGCGGCGGCTATGGCGCCCCTGGAATGATCGGCGGTGGTTATGGAGCACCCGGTGTTATGGGCGGCTATGGAGTTCCGGCTTACAACGGTGCGCAGATTTATAACGGCGGAGCCTCCTACGGCGGCGTTGGTTACGGAGCCCCGGCAATCATCAATCCCGCGACAGGCATGCGCACCTACAGTGTCGGCGGCTCAACCGCGGCGCCCACGTATCACTTACTCGGCAAGTAGAGAACTCTGTTTGCACAGAGTTCAGCCTGCGCGCAGTCAAAACAACCCACTATTCCTTGAAGAATCCATCGACTCGCGGTGACCCGGAGTCCGTGACATCGCGTGGTTCGTGCGAAACCCCGCGCCCAGGGGCGCCGAAGCCCGTGCGAAAGATGCGTGCATCGAAGCTGCCCATGCGAAAGCCGCCGGGCCCGCCAAGTCCGCCCATGACTCCTGCGCGCTTACCTGACAGGGCCAACACCAATATCGGCAACAAAAGCAACAGTGCCGCGATTGCGACCAGCGAGAAAATAAATGCCGGGAAGAAAAACAAAATCGCGCCCAGCCAAACGAACGCGGAGCCGGATTCCGCGGCCGAGCGGATCAGGGAGATAAAAATCGTATCGAAGAGCAAGGCGGGAAGAGCTGCGCTCATAAGCCATACGGCAATTTGCCGCACTAATTTTAATCTCGCGCGCAATCCAAGTTTTGTGCTTGCCGCTCCGGTGTGTGAGCCTGTGTCGCGGACACGCTCTTGACCGTTAAAACTTTCGCCGGGCCGCGATGGATCAAGAATTTCCGGATTCTCGGGAGTACCTAATTTCGCCATGAGGGAGTGATCCCATTCCTCTCTTGCAAAGACAAGTTTTTCAGCTATAGGCTTTGCCAGTTAGGTTTAAATTCGAGTCCGGGGGGACATTATGCTGCGGGCATTAGGACGCATAAATCGCCGCGATTTTTTGGCGGGCGCAGTGGCCTTGCCGTTGCTTTCCAACTTCAGAATCAAAAGCGTCACCCGCATCGCTTTCGGATCGTGCGCCGATCAGTGGACGGCGCAGCCGGTATGGCGAGCGATCGCACAAGCGCGTCCCGCGCTTTTTATTTTCGGCGGCGACAATGTTTACGCCGACACCGAAGATCCCGCCGTCATGCAAAAGGCCTACGCCCAGCTCGCGGCGAACGGGGATTTCCAAAACTTCCGCGCGCAAGTGCCGGTTGTCGCCACATGGGACGATCACGATTACGGTTGCAACGAGGCGGGTGCGGAATTTCCGATGAAGAACGAAAGCAAGCGGCAGTTTCTGGAGTTTTTTAACGAGCCTGAAAACTCACCCCGACGCACGCGTGAAGGAATCTATCAGGCCTATACCCTCGGCGCGGGCAACGAAAAACTGCAGGTTATCCTTCTTGATCTGCGCTGGTTCCGCGATGGAAAAACGATGCTTGGAGAGGACCAATGGAGCTGGCTCGAAGAGCAACTTAGGCAGCCGGCCCGGGCGCGCTTGGTCATGAGTTCGGTGCAATTTATTTCCGACGAACACGAATGGGAAAAGTGGGCGAACCTCCCGCACGAGAAAGAAAGATTTCTCAATCTGCTCGACCGCCTCAACATCGAAAACCTGCTGATCTTGTCGGGCGACATGCATTTTGGCGAAATCAGCCGCATGACCACGCCGCAAGGACGCGAGCTTCACGACTTCACGGCGAGCGGCCTGAACTACATTGAGCATTTCGCCACCGCCAACCGCTTCCGCGTCGCTTTGTACGATGAGACGCCTCACTTCGGCCTTATCCATATCGATTGGAACTCGAACCCTTTAAATCTGCGCCTTGAACTTCGCAACGAAGAGGGAAGCGTGGTAAGGAGTCATGACCTTGAATTGAGGTCATCGGAGTCTTCATGAAAGTTGTCCCCCATTTGTTTCTTGCCGCCGCCGTCACCTTACTGACCATCGCCGGCCAAGTGCATGCCGACGAGGTTCAAGACGTCGACGACATCATCACCAATATTAAAATGAGAGCGGAAACGGGCGCGAAAGCCCGTTACTCGATCGCCACCGCCATGGGCTATTCGGCCGGAGCGGTGAATGACATCCTCTCGGATTACCGCCCCAATCTCAGCGGCGGCACCGGCTCGACCGATTTCACCACGTTCAGCGGGACCGTTTCGGGGAAATATAATTTCAATACGCAAAATGCGCTGTTTGCCGGGATCGGCGGGCGCTGGATTACGCCGCTGAGGGAGGGCACGCCCAAATCCTTTAACGGCGACAAATTCGACGCCGAGAATCCCTACGTCACCTATCAGTATCTTTACCGGTGGGCGGGAATTCAAAATTCGCTCTCGGCTAACGAAACCTTTTACACCAACTCAAATCTTCAACGCCTTGGTTACGTGACCAATTGGTCGTTCGGTCAAAACAGCCTTTATGACATCGGCCGCACGGGTTTAACCCTCGGGCTGAACGCGTCTTTTAACGTCGGGTATTTTAATAAACACTCGGCAGCCGTTAAGCCCATGCAATCCACCTACGGAATTTCGATCACGCCCGCGCTTGAGTACCGGGTGAACGAGTGGATGAATATGCGTACCGATTTGTATATCTTCAGCATCCAACACCGGCGTGATCAAGATGAACTCACGACCGTGACCAGGCAAAAAGTCGTTCAGGGCTTTATTTTGGGTTTCGCCATCACGCGTGACGTTTATATTTCCCCCGGCATACAATGGAACCCTTCGGAGATGAAACCGGAGCGTACCACGACGTGGCTGTCGGCCAACATGAATGTCTTTTGAGGAGAGCTCATAAGTTATGGAAAACAAAAGCGAAGATCTACAAGCCCGGGTTGAAATGCTTGAGGAAAAGACGCAGCAACTGACGGATTTATTGGCCGGTTTGGCGAAAGTGACCCAGCAATTGATGGAAATGAATACCTCCGTCTTGGAAGCGGCTCGCCAAGTGCGCGACAAACAGAAGCAGTAGGAATTTGAAAAACACCATGCTATGGTGCCGCTCAAGTTAAATGCTAGGTATGAGAGCGTCTACGGGTTTTCCGATATGTCCTCGAAACTGGCTCCCAGCCCTTTGGAGGTTATATGGGTAAGAAGTTATACGTAGGCAATCTGCCGTTCACCGCGGACGAGCAAGGACTTGCCGACACTTTTGCAGAATTCGGAACCGTTGAATCTGCAAAAATCATCACGGATCGCGACACCGGTCGCAGCAAAGGTTTCGGTTTCGTGGAAATGGGCTCGGATCAAGAAGCTCAAGACGCAATTGCCAAATTGAATGGCGCTGATTTCGGTGGCCGTGCAATGACGGTTAACGAAGCTAAGCCCATGCCCCCGCGTGAAAATCGTGGTGGTGGCGGAGGCCGCGGCGGAGGCGGCGGTGGTCGTGGCGGAGGCGGCGGAGGCCGCTGGTAGATTCTATTCGCTTTTCCAAAGCCAACTCGAAAGAGTTGGCTTTTTTCTTTGTTTATGACGGCCGAGACGACATCCAACTAACGTCTCAATATAAGACGTTGTTCAAGTCTTCGTGAATTTAGATCGCAATCCTCTCTTCTTTCATTTATCCTAATAGTCTAAAGGCTCTGTCTTCGTTCGATAGACTCGCTTTTCGTAGTTCCTGTATTCGCTGATCACGGTCCAGACTCTAGATGTTTCATCATATGTATCCGTCGGATTTAACCGTTGTTAAGAGAAAGGAATTAGCCATGAAAGCTCAAATCATTTCTTTTCGTTGCGTGCTCAAAAACAAGCTTGGTCATTTGATTAGTTCCACCGTCAATCAAGACGTGCTCTCCGTTCCCACCAGCCATGACGACGGCAAAGTGCTGCAAGGCTTAAGTGAAGGTTTGGTTGATCTCAAAGAGGGTGAAAAGCGCCGGATCAGTGTTTCGGCTGAGCGCGCGTACGGGTTTTACGACCCCGATAAAGTCACGGTTTGCTCGCGCGATTCTTTGCACAAAAAGAATTTGCATCTCGGCGATGCGGTGACCGGCGTGCATGAAGGTAAACCCATGGTGTTTCGCGTGATCGAGCTGGCCGGCGATGAAGTCACCCTCGACGCCAATCATCCTTTAGCGGGCCAGGATCTGATTTTTGAGATCGAAGCTCTCGACGTGCGCGAAGCCACCCGCGAAGAAGTTTCGAGTGCGGCTCAGCCCGCGCCGAGTGAGCTTTATCACTAAGTTCTTTTTTTAGCCAAGTAGTGCATCCGGCTGAGCTCGGAAGCCTTGTTGTCGGAATACCAACCGTCGCCCGAGAGTTCGTTGTAAGCCTGTTCGAAATACTGTTTGGCTTCTTCGGTGTTGCCCATCACTTGCATATTTTCCGCGATCTCGAGAACCACGTGCCCGCTGGCGCGGCCCGTGGCGCTCATTTTGGTTTGCAATGATTTTTGAATGGCCAAAGCTTCTTCAGAGCGGCCAAGCGCGCGCAGTGCCCGGCCCACGCACCATTGAATCGTATAGGTTTTCGCGTCGCTGTTTACGCTTAAGGACTTCGCGAATGCTTTTTCGAAACTCGCCAGGGCTTTGTCGTACTGGCGGAAGTCGAACGAATGCCAGCCGTCCATCGTGTACAGCTGCGCTTGCCACATCTTGGCTTGCGGGATATCGGCGTTCTCGGCAAGTTCGATCGCCTTTTGTAGCCATTCGTTTTGAAATTTCGGCGGACGGATAATCGACAGCATCAGTGCGGCGTCGATCGAGAAATAAACCTCGCCGAGTTCCTGCGCTTGCAACCAAGCCGAAGTGAAAAAGTTAAGCGCTTTGGCCGGCGTCATCATCAGGCAAAGGATGCGGCCTTGCTCCAAGTTCCAGCGCAGCTCACTTCGTTTATCGACCGGTTGTCCCGATTCGAAGATCGCTTTGCGGGCCAATTCGATGGTTTCGCGCGCGCCGGATAAGTTGCCTTGTAAGCCTTGCACGCGGGCCAGTTGGGCGAGGGCTTCGGGCGAGGTCGCGCTGAGTTCGCGGATTTTGATCTCCGTGGCCATCAGGTCGTCGCTATTCCAGTAGCCGTCGTAGTCGGGGAAGTTACCGTGTAAATCTCTTAGGGACTCTATTCTCATTGGTCAGGTATATCACATTCCGCTTTAAAGCCCGGCTGCGATCTGCTAGTTTGCGTCATTCTTATGACGACCTTCGATTCATTTAAATTTCCACCCTCGATTGCCAAAGCTTTAGCGAAGATGAACTTCGTGAAGCCCACGCCCATTCAGGAGCAGGCGATCCCGCCCGGGCTTGAGGGCCGTGACATCATGGGAATGGCACAGACGGGGACCGGCAAGACTGCGGCCTTTTCGCTGCCCCTGATGATCCGTTTGATGAATCAACCGCATGCGTGCGCTTTGATCCTTGCGCCCACGCGGGAGCTTGCTATGCAGACCCACAAATTCGTAAAAGAGCTTGCCGGAAAAAACATCGCCTTGAATTGCGCGCTGATCATCGGCGGCAACTCGATTCAGCAGCAGCAGCGCGATTTGCGTAGCGGTGCTCGGATCTTGATCGCGACACCGGGAAGGCTTTGCGACTTGCTGCGCTTTGATCCGCGCATTCTTTCGCGTTCAACGCTTTTGGTTTTGGATGAGGCCGACCGCATGCTCGATATGGGCTTTATACCGCAGTTGAAAATCATTTTGCGGGCCCTGCCGAAGGCGCGCCAAACGATGATGTTTTCGGCGACTTTTCCTCCCAAGATCAAAGAGTTGGCGAAACAATTCTTAAAAAATCCGGTTGAAATCAAGGTGGGCGAGCCTTCGCGTCCGATTGAAAAAATCGAACAAAAAATTATCGAGACGACGCACAAAGGGAAGAACGATTTACTGCTTGATGAATTGAACGCTCGCGAAGGCTCGATTTTGATTTTCACCCGCACCAAAGAGCGCACCGACCGTTTGTTAAAGTTTTTATTGAGCTACGGTTATTCCGCGATTTCGATTCATGGCGATCGCACCATGGCCCAGCGCCGGGAAGCGATCGAGGGATTCCGTAAAGGCACGTTTAAGATTTTAGTGGCCACCGATATCGCTTCGCGCGGGCTCGACATCAAAGACATCGGCCATGTGATCAACTACGATCTTCCGCAGGTCCCCGAGGACTACGTTCACCGCATCGGGCGTACGGCTCGTAACGGCAAGGGCGGCGAAGCTTTGTGCTTGCTGACCCCGGACGACCGCCAGATGTGGAAGACCATCACGCGGCTAAGTCTCTCGGCCCAGGTTTAGCCGCCTTATACATACGGCCCAAAATGAGACATCTAAAACCCGTCATTTGTGGGGCGCGATTCGGCACTTGGCGCATTAAATACCTTTTAAGGCCAAAGGCCGTGGGCATGGGCCTTGAAGTATTCAGTATGTTGATGAGTCTCAAGGGCCGGTTATGCAGCCTGATCCTTCTTTTATGCGTGCAAGCGCCGGCGCCGGCCTATGCGGTTACGGGTGAGCAGGTCGAGCCCACGGTGTTCGATTTGCTTCGCCACTCGCTGGTCGGTTTACAGCCCGCCGACGGGTCGTCCAATTGTTCGGGAGTGCTGATTTCACCGCGCTATATTTTAACCGCGGGTCATTGCGTGCGCACCGATATGCCGATGCTGGTGAGCTTTTTTTCTTCCGACCGCGAGGGAGTGGAAGCGGTCCCCGCGCTGAAGGTGATTTTGCATCCGGCGTGGGCGAGAAATCTGCCGCTCTTTAACGCCGCGACGGAACAGCGTGAAAGTTGGAGCCGCCGCCAGCACCGGATCGTGCGGCGTGTAGCGCGCTACAATCTGAAATTCGACAACTTGGGTATTTTGCGGGCTTGCAAATTTTCTGATGCGGGCCTGGATAGTTTTTCTAATGAAGAGAAATTCCGCGCCTATCTCATGCAATTCCAAAAAAATCAAAAATTGCGCAAACGCATCGTTTTGAAGACCGCGGCGGATCGTGCCGCGCGGGCCAAGTGCGAGGACTGGGTGAGCGAGGGCAATGAGATTTACAACGAGATTTCACGCTTGAATAAAGAAGCGGACTCCATGCTCGCGCAGCCGCGCTTTCCCTCCGATTTGGCCATTGTCGAATTGCCGTCTCCGGCAAGCAAGGAACACCAGCCGATGAAGATCAGTTTTGAATTCGCGCCCAACGGCCGGGTGAACCCATTGATGGTCATTGCGGGCGTCGGCCAAACCGGGGCGGGTGAATCGGGCCGGCCGACGGCAGGCCGCGCTCAGATTTTAGGTGAAGCGCCCGATGTTTTTTCAGTCGGCGGCTCCAGCGTCATTTGTCCCGGCGATTCAGGGGGCCCCACAGCCATCTTGCAAGGCGGTGAGTTGAGCTTAGTGGGGATCAATAGTGAAACGCTCACTTCGCGCGGTGGTGCGGCCTGTGTTCTTGGAGAGAATAAAGGCTTTGTGACTAAGCTTTCCGATTACGCCGAATGGCTTCATCAATTTCTTAAATAAATAGCGACATCGTCCAAGGATCTGCCATGCTTTAGTGAAGCATGAGGAACAGGGAAGTACTCTTAGCATTGATCGCCGATCCGGCCGTGAAGGCCGGCTTAATTCCATTCGCGCATGAAGTGCGCAGCCGGTTTTTGCAGCTAAACGCCTGTGAGGCCGCCGAGCTTTTTGTCGACACGGCCTTTTTGAGCTCGGCGCTCGAAGCGATTATCGAACAACGTTGGCTGCATCGCCATGACGGCAGCAGACGCTCACTGGATGAAATCTTCTCTCAGGCCTTTGCTCTTGAACTCAAACCCGCCGATTTTTTAAGAACTCATCTGCTCGCGCTCGACGACGGACAATTGGGCCATCTTGAATCCAAAGCCGAAACCATTTTATCGGTCATAACCGTATTGTTGGCCACGGCGGAAAACGAATTTTACCGTGAGTTCACGGCCCGCGCGGTGCGGGGAATGTTCGTGTTGGGGGCGGGGCCTCTGGGGATGCTGCGCAACTCGCTCTACCGCGCGTTCGATGTTCTCGACGACATTTTCGGTTTGGACTACGAAGGCGACCGCGGCATGAAGTTCGATGCTCGAGGCGAGCGCCTTTTTGCCGGCGCGGGCTTAGGCGTGCAAAGTTCTTATCTCAGTTTATTTATCGCGCTTCAGCGCATGGATGTTTGCGACGAAAGGATCATCGATCTCGGGGCCGGCTTCGGCCGGGTGGGGTTGGTGTTGGGGCTGCTTTTTCCCGAAGCCCGCTTCACCGGTTTTGAATACGTCGGTCACCGGGTGCAAAAGGCGCAAGCGGCGGCCGAGCGGGTGGGGATCTCCCCGCGCATTCTGTTTTTGAAACAGGATCTTTCGGTGCCGGACTTTACCATTCCGGATGCGGATATTTTTTATTTATACGATCCGTTCACACCGCAAACTTACAACTATGTGCTGAGGCAAATTAAGGAAATCGGATCACGTCGGCGGGTTAGGGTCGTTGCTAAGGGGGGCGCACTGCCGAGGTTTCGCGAAAGCGTCGGCCGGCTTGAAGGTTGGAGCGCGCCTTTGCTCTTTGACGAAGATACACTGGGCGTGTTTTGCAGCAATTGATCCGTTCGACGGAATAGGCTTCTCATCCTCAAAGCCTTGGGTTATTACCAGGCCTCGAATGGACCAAGAAAACACCAATTTTACCGTCAAACCAATAGGCTGGCTACGTGCCGACTTCAAACAGAAGTTCGGGACGCCCAGGCAGGGCTCGCTCGCTTTAAGCAGCCGGGCCAGCGTCGAATTGGCGCCGGAGTGGCGTGGCCGCGGGATTTTGAGCGGGCTTGAGGGCTTCAGCCACGTGTGGATCGTGAGTTTTCTGCATTTGAGTATTTCCAAGCGTAAGGCCGGCAAGGTTCATCCCCCGCGTTTGGACGGCGCGAAGATCGGCGTGATGGCCTCGCGCAGTCCGCACCGGCCAAATAATATTGGTTTAACTTTGGCGCGCGTCGTTTCGTGTGAAGGCGATGTCTTGCAATTGGCCGAAGTGGACTTGGTCGAGGGCACGCCGATTTTGGATTTAAAACCCTACTTGGCCGAGGCCGACCGGCCGGCACGATTCACCAGCGGTTGGACCGAGCGGGTGGCAAAGCGCTCGCGGGTCACCGAGTTTTCCGCAGAGGCTTTGGCCGATATCGATGCGCTTGCGGCCGAGGCGGTGATCGAGGAGCCGTCGCGCGTACGCACTTTGATCGAAGAGATGTTGGTCCTTGATCCGCGTCCTCCCGCATATCTTGGGCGCAAAGATGCGCAGTTCGCGATTTGGGTCGCGGGTCTTAACGTTAAATTTCGTTTTCATGACGAGAAATTCACAGTCACCGGAGTTGAGCCCACATGAGAGAGTTTTTTGCCGTAGCCCTTCCCGGCCTTGAGGATTTGGTTGAGAGCGAAATCAAGGAATGGTTTCCCACCCTCGAAACCAAGAAAGAACACGGCGGCGTGACGGTTATGGCGCCGCTTGATCAAGGCTTGTCGATGAATCTTGCTTTGAAAACGGCGACGCGCATTTTGCTGCGCTTGGATTCGTTTCGCTGCAAAGATTTTCCGAAGCTCTACCAAAAGATCGAAAATTTCCCATGGAAGGAAACCGTCGATCCGTCATGCGAACTCAATGTGCATGTGTCGACCAGGCTTTCGCGCCTAAAAATTAAAGCGCGAATCACCGAGACTTGTGAAGACGGCTGGCGCGATCACCAGATCAAAAATAAAATTAAAGCGGTGCGGGGTAAGAAGGCCAATCTTTATGTGCGCTTCCTCGAAGACGAATGCACGCTGAGCCTCGACACTTCGGGCGAACGCCTGCACAAGCGCGGCGCACGTCTTCACATCGGCGACGCCCCTCTGCGTGAAACGATCGCGGCGAGCATGATTCAAATGATCGCGAAGCATCACATTGGCGGGCCGGTCGAGTTGATCGATCCCATGATGGGCAGTGGAACTTTTTTGCTTGAGGCCGGGACTCGCGATCAACTGGTGGAGGCGCGTGAATTCGCGTTTGAGAATTTTAACGTGAAGCCTAAGGCTAAGCCGAAGCTTACGGTAGACCGGCCCGAGTTCAAAAGCCTGATCGGCTTTGAGATTGATGCTAAAGCGGTGAAGGCCGCGGAAAGCAATCTTCAGGCGATTAGTGAGGACTATACGATCGAGCTGCACGAAGAGGATTTCTTTAAGGCTGAGCCGCTACCAAAAGCCAAGATGGCGCGCTGGTTGCTGGCCAATCCGCCGTATGGGGAGCGTTTAAAGGTCAAAGAACCGCTTTTGGATTTTTATATTCGCCTTTTTGCCGCGGCGGATAGGGTGGCCAAACCCGATCGGGCCTGCTTCCTATTGCCCTCAAAGGCCGTAAAAGGCCGCTTTCAGCTTCCTGCGGGCTGGAAAGTGCTTGAGAAGAGGCCCTTCTTGAATGGCGGGATTCCGGTGGTTGCCTTCGTTTTCGGCCGAACCTAAGGTTGACCCGGAGGCACTTTCTCTCCATTATAGGCGCTTAAATTCTTCACGAGGACATAGGTTATGAAATCAGTTACTGAATTCTGGAACACGACGTTGGTTAAAGGTCTTAAGGCCAAAGAAGCATTGGTTGCCGCAGCCAAGTCCGCGGAAGAAATCACAGCCAGCCTCGGCGAAACTTTTAAATACGAAGGCGACAAGCTGAAGCATTTCGTGAATGCGCTTGAAGTCGCCGCCGCCAATCCTGAAAAATTGAGCCGTGTTCTTGTGGTCTCGCTGTCGGAAGGCGAAAAAGCTCCGGCCAAAGCCGTGCAAGTGGAAGAGCATCATTACGTTCCCGATTTTCAAGTTGAAGCGCGCCCCGTTGTGCACACCAAAAACGATCCCAAAGGTGGCGGCAAAAAAGGCCAGGACAACAAAGGCAAAATCAAAACTTCTCCGTGGGGCCTGACGCCTGAAGAAAAAGCCGCGAAAAATAAAGGCGCCGGAGCAAAAGCCAAGCCGACGGCTTAAGTTTTTAATCCAGAAGTTGCGTTTAAAAAGCCGATCCTTTGATCGGCTTTTTTATTTGGTGCCTCTTGAAGGCGAAAAAGGTTCCAACTCAAGAATCAAATAATTTGAAAAGCCTTATCGAAGTTGCGGCGACTGCCAGACGATAAAGATGTCAATTGGAGCCGGCCTTCTTAATCTTTTTTGATCCCGCCTTCAGCTAACCAGCTCAATGCAAATCCTTTCCCGAATCATACTTTGACGCGCAGGAAGCGCGGCAAAAAGGCCCCTCAAGGACGGGAAAACCCCGCGCAATCACAATCAGCAGCAAAAAAATCCACAATCACAAATCTCGCCAAAATTTTTTGACTTTTTCGGAAGCTATGGGTAAATATCCCGTTCATGAAACAAACCTCATTCGAAGGCGAAGGCTTTGAAAAACCCAAAAATTGGTTCGGCGGACACTCCTATAAAACCAACGCCAAATCCAAACGCCCACTCAGCTCAAAACTCCCGATTCACGTTGTCTTAAGAACCAACCACAAAAATTCCATGCGCAAGCCCAAGGCCTTCGGCGCGGTCGACAAGATCCTCCATAAAACGGCCAAGAAACACGGCGTGAAGATCTATGAATACGCCAACGTCGGAAATCACCTGCACCTACTCCTCAAAATTCCCCACATCAAACGATGGGCGGCTTTTATCCGTGAGTTAACAGGCCGCATCTCACAAGAGCTGCAGCAGCTTAAAGGTCCCGAGAAGGGCAAGAAGTATTGGAGTAAGCGGCCTTACACGCGAATCGTACAAGGGTGGCGGAAGGCGTACAAAACAGCGAAAGAATATGTGATGCTCAATCAGTGGGAAGCCGAAGGATTCATTAACCGCAAAGAGGTAAAGCGGCTTAAGGATTTAAGAGCTCTCTTTGATACCGCGTAAGCCCAGCAGAAATATCGGATGAGTGCCTCCAGCAACAATTACCGGCCTCTGCCACCAATAAAACGACTCTCTAACTTAGAAAGCCGCTCTTATTTTCTTCAATAAGTTCAAGCGCCAGCTCCCCCCAATGGGCTTTGGCGCCAAGGTCGGCAAGCAAAGCCCATCCGCCATAGCATAAGCAGGCGCTCCAAAAGACATCCGTGCTGATTCTTATATTTTTCTTGTTTGGATAGTGGCGCGCGGCCTTCTGACTTCGGGCAATACTCTCACGAGTCATAAGAAACGGCCGGCCGGCATGAAGATGGGCTTGTTGGACTCGCTGTAATTTCCAAAATTCATCAAAATCAAATTCATCAAAATTGCG
The DNA here is from genome assembly GCA_964628445.1 of uncultured Pseudobdellovibrionaceae bacterium. GTDB lineage: Bacteria > Bdellovibrionota > Bdellovibrionia > Bdellovibrionales > UBA1609 > JALHOQ01. Next base: position 24,197 of record CAZVOP010000046.1, read on the forward strand.
GATGAAATCGAAATTTTTCACAAGTTCGCGCGCGGATTCACGATCATTTTTAACGATGGCGACAAGCATTTTGCGATGATTTTCCATGAGCTCCGGGTCGAAGCGGATCACTCGTCCGAAATCTAAAAAAGCCACTCGACCGTCTAGAAATAACAGGTTATCGGCCTGCGGATCGCCATGCATGATCGAGTGACGAAACGGCGCCAATAAATAAAACTTCCAGATGATCTCCGCGGCGCGATTTTTATCGCGCGAACTGGCGTGGGAGACAAATTCTCTCATTTTTTCACCATTCACGAATTCAGTCGTCAGAACTCGCTGGCTGGATAAATCCATATGTACTTTTGGGATAAGGATGTGCGGATCATCTTGGAATATCTTACGGAAGGCCTCTTGATTAAGAGCTTCATTCCGATAATCACATTCCAAAATGATGGCATCTCGAATTTCCTTCATAATGGGGCGATTGTCCGGCTTAAGGATCATTGCTATTTCACTCAGAAGCGAAAGCACGGTCATGTCCGAATTGATCGACTTCAAAATCTCGGGGTACTGAATTTTAACGGCGACTCTTTCTCCGCTGTGAAGGGTGGCCTCATGCACTTGGCCGATGCTGGCGATCGCAAAGGGGCGCGGATTCCATTTGGCAAATATTTGCTTGGGCGAGCGGCCCAATTCTTCATGGACGATCCGTGCCGCGATCGTACCGGCCATTGGGGCCGCTTTAAAATGGAGATCCAGAATCATATTTCGAGTCTCATCGGAAAGGCCGTGATCCAAATAAGTCAAAAGTTGCAAGGCCTTCATCGGAAGGCCTTTGGCCAAGCCGATGGAATTGATGACTCGTTCCAAAAGAACGATCCGAATCCGCTTGGCGATCGCCCCGTCGGGAAGCTCATTGCTGAGATAGCTTTTTACCGCATGCTGAAGTCGTTGGCGAAAAAGTGAAAAATCGTCGCCGGAATTTTTATGCTTCAGCAACGAAAGAATTCGATCGGACCACGACGAACTGAGCCGGCGGATCTGATTTTTCTCTTCTCCGTTCAAAGTGTTGCCAAGGCTCTCCTCATAGACCTCGAGCAACTTTATGACCGGTCCCGGGGTTGGGCGCTTTCCGGTTTCCCATTGGGCGATAGCCGCGCCCGTTACTTTGAACTCGTACGCCAATTGCCGCTGCGTTAAGCGCAAAGTTCGGCGTAATGTTTTAAGTCTTTGCATGGGACACAATTTGTTCATTTAAATCAAATCTAGAAGTTCAGACGTGGACTTGCAATAGATGTTTCTTCCTCGAAAGCCGGATTTGCTAACAACGTGAACAGAAACTGGTCCAGTTGTAAGCGTATTTTCCTCTTATTAGGATATGGATTGGCCAGAAAAAGAGGAGACATCGAAATGTATTTTCAAAGATCACTGACGTATCTCAGCCTAAGCGTGTTGTTAGCGGGCCTTGCGGCGTGTGACGGATCGAAACGCAAATCCGCATCTGGAGTCGCCGGCAAAGTGCATGTCGGCCAATTGGGGACTTCCGCCACTCTCTCCGCGCTGTCGGCCACTTCGAAATGGGAGGACGTCACAAAAGGCACAGGTCACTATTCGTGGGCCAAAGTTGATGGCTTGAAAGTTCAAGTGCTTTCGATTTTTGGAAAATCAGGCGATCAAACGTCAAGCTTCACCAGCTTCAGTGCACCGAAGACCCTCGAACTTGGCGGTGGTGTCGACACCGTCACCATTCAGGAAGACATCTCAGTTCCGGTAGGAACCTACACCGAAGTGGGTTTGAGCTTTAAAAATCAGATCAGCCTGAAGGCCTTTTGCCGAACGGATGACAAGGCCCTGTACACGACTGCTGCGGGAGTGAAAGAGTGTGCAGCCCCGTCGTCGTGCAATCCTGGGGATGCTCTTCCCAGCGATTATGATTATTACGCCTATGATTTTATGCTGCCCGGACCACATTATGAAGGAACCCTCTGGGAAGGTAACAAACTGACCTTTAGCATTGCTGAAGACGACACTCCGAATCTCGCACTTTTAATGGACACCTCTTATATCGTGAGCTGCGCGGATAGTGACGCCGCCATAGACTCCTCCGCCGAGAGCGGCAAGATGGCTCCCTTTTCATGGATGATCACCGGCGGAAAAAAGATGAGCGACTATTACAAAGGATCGGAGGGGAACTTTGGTGTGGGGTACCTCCCTCTGTTCACTTATCTCAGCACCGATGTGAACGAAGCGCTCCCCGTCGGAGAAACTTATGCGGCGTCAGGGGATGAGACTCACGTTCCCGCCGGCATCGCTCCGGTTGATCTCTTTAACTCTATGATCACCACTGTGGCTTTCGATGCCAACGACAACATCGTCGCGGCTCGCAGTCGTAATTTTGATGCGGCACATGGGACGAGTTTGGAACAAGGATGGTCTGGCTACTCCACAGATGGATCAAACTCTTATACAATGATGAACGGCGAACATTGGGGAGGTACCGCCGCCGATTTTTCGGAGGCTCGCTGGCTTCAAGATCGTAAGATCGAGGGGTTTGCCAGGTCATCCGACTACGTCACTCGACAAACCATCAATGTCGTCGATGGCCCGGATTGCGGCAAAAATTTAGGGGAAAAAAGTCAGCCTTGCCAGACTGGCGGCGCGGTCACGACCTACTGGAAACGCATTCAGCGCTAAAGCAAAACGCTCAAGAACTGGCCCACTTTCGTGGGGCCAGTTCAGCTTTCCTTCCGGCCCTTCGAAA
>CAZVOP010000047.1:0-14889 GCA_964628445.1 uncultured Pseudobdellovibrionaceae bacterium
GGCAAAATCATTTCTGCGGATGAAGCCGGAAACATTTTGTTGGGCGGTTCGGCCACGGTTTGCGCGGTGACACTTAAAGGCATCGCTGAAAAAACCGGCGGGTTTATAGGCGGTGAGATGGCGGTGGCCAAGGTCAGCTACAGCGTAACAAGAGCCGACGGGCTTCAAGGTAAAGACCACAATAAAATCATCGTCACGAATGGCGTGACCATCAAAGTGCAGGACGATTCCGTTGACAGCATTTCGCTTGAGCGTAGCGTCCACGCTGAACAGTATGCCGACGTCACCGTCGGACTTTTGCGCTCGTGTTTAGGCTTCGACATCGACTTCGTCGTTGTTCCCAATTCTAAATAGGGGCGAGCATGTTGCGCATTTTCCTGCCGTTTTTCTTATTTTCCGTCGCCTCCGCTCATGCCGCCTTTGCCATAGAGCAGAGTTGTCAGATCGACTATTCGGCGGGTGACGACCAGGGCGAGATCAGCTTTAGGCCGTCCACCAAAATGGATTGCAATGAAGAGGGCGCTTTAAGAGCGCTTAATGAACGCGGGGTGCAAGATCGCGCCGATAAAAAAGTGAGACTCAACGACATTAAAAGGCTCACCGGGTCGCGCATCCTTGAAGAAAAAGAACTCGACGCGGCGATGGTGGATTGCGTGGCGAAGCAAGCCGCCGAAATCGAAGCGGCTCACGAGCAATTGAACCTGCTTGCACGCGACACTCAGATCCAACGCTTGTCTTTATCGTTACAGGTGAGCGCGCAGACGGCCTTCCAGATTTCACTCGGCGATGCCCGTGCGACAGTGGCGGATAGCGAGGGGCTCGATCCGATCACACTCACCACCGGCTTGGATTCGTTGGCGGTTATCGTACGCCCTCGTTTGACGGCTTCCTCTTGTGAAACGATAAGTGGAGCGAGACTGTTTGAGGGCGTTGTTGCACAGGCCAAGGCCACTCTTGAACGGCGTGAACAAAATGAGATCCTGACAAAATAATTGTTGGCAACGGCCAGGCTCTGAGGAACATTCTTCAAAGGGGAAAACAAAGGGGGATCTGTGCAAGGAATCGCGCGTTCACTGGTTTTAGTTTTTGGTCTTACATTCAGTCTTACGGGTTTCGCGAAATCGAGTTTTCCGCAGAACCCCGATACGCATCTGACGCCCGGTTCAGTCTGCCAGCACCCAACCGCATATCGCTATCCGGAGCACGTCCCTTATTGCAACCGCAACGTCTCGCGCGACACCAAACAACAGGCGATCCGCCAGTACAACCAAAGGCTCGGCTACAACATTTTGCCGGGTGAGCGCTCCTCATTTAAAATCGATCACTTGATCCCGCTCTGCGCGGGCGGCAGCAATGAGCTCGACAACCTTTGGCCGCAACACAAATCGATTTACGACATCACCGATCCGCTTGAACCTTTGATCTGCGAGAAAATGTCATCCGGTCGTTTGCGCCAGGCACGCGCGATCGAAATGATCCGCCGGGCGAAGGCGCATCTTGATGAAGTGCCGCAGATCCAAGCAGAGATCGAGGCGCTTTAATTTAACTCGAGCATCATGATCTGTTCTTCGATGCTCGCGCACAGTTTCTTTAATTTTTCATAACGTCTGCGCCGGAACTGCGGTTTCTCCTGTGCCTTTGCGCACAAAAAAATCGTGCAGGTCTCGCGCATATGGGGCGGCACCACGCAGCCATGGCAGCCGATAAATCTAAGGCGGTGGCCGGTGTGCTTAAATTCGACGCCTTGCTTTTTGGCCTGCTGCTCAACATGTTGGCAGATGGTGTCTTTGCAGGCGCAGTCCGTCACCGCGCAATCGGTGCACGCTTGGGCCGTAAATTCATATAGCCAGCGGTAGGCCTTGATTTTATGGGAATTGAGCTTTTGTAGGCGATCGTTAACGGTCATTGCGCGTCTAGCACTAGCCCGTTTGGGGTTGGCTGACACGGATTTTCTGGCATAAGCTCTCGCCATGCTTGAAAACAGCTTTGTTCATCTCCCGGGGATCGGTCCCGATACCGAAGAAAAGTTCTGGGCCCAGGGTCTATGCACGTGGGACCACCTTGCCGACAACCTGCATGAAGTCTTTAGTCCGCGTAAGGCCCAGCAGATCGCCGAAGCCTTGGAAGAATGCCGGGCGGCCCATGAGGCCCGCGAGTTCGCTTATTTCCAAGGGCGATTCAAAGGTGCGGAGATGTGGCGAGTGCTTCCCGCCCTTTTGGAGTGCGGCGGCAACGACCAGATTGCTTATCTTGATATCGAGACCACCGGTCTTGGATTTCCCCCGCAATGCAAGAGCACGACGATTGCGATTTATTATGGCGGGCAGTTGCATCTTGAGCACGATCGGGCACGCAAACGCGCTTTGCTCGAGGAAATCGACCGCAATGCAAAATGCTTAGTGAGCTTCAACGGTCAAACCTTCGACCTTCCTTTCTTAAGACGCGAATTCAACGTGGAGCTACGCCAAGCCCACATCGATCTTCGCTACTGGATGGCCAAACATGGTTATCGCGGAGGCCTTAAGGCGATCCAAAAAGCTTTACCGGAGGTCCGCCAACGGGAGTCGATGGACATCGACGGTTTCGACGCCGTTCGACTATGGAAGCTCCATGAGCGGGGCGTGCCGAACGCGCTTGAAACCCTTCTCACGTATAACGCGGAAGACACGGTCGTGCTTGAGCAAATGGTTTACCTGGCGCTTGAGATGGAGCGCGCCAAGCAGGCCCATCTGAAGTTAAAATCTTACAAAACACCGCTTGCTCCGGAAATTCCCCATAGCATTTGCCCCCTAGTTTATCGTATGTTGCGCCGTTAGGAGATCCCATGGCCAAGAAGAAAAACGCCGATTTGTTCGGCGACGACCTAGTTGCTCACGCGCCGAATGAATTCGACAAACTTTTAAACTCCAGCGGCGTTTCGGTGCGCGGACTCGCCGTCGGCGACCGCTTCAAGGGTGAAATCTTGGCGGTGACCGGGCAAGAAGCTTTCATTTCGACGGGCTCGCCCACCGATGCGACGATGCCTTTTGCTTTGGGTGTAAACGGCGAAAAACCGCAAGTCGGCGAACTGATCGACGTGATGGTGGTGCGCGTTCGCGAGGGCGAAATCTTGGTCAAGCCGCTCGTCGGTCGCGGCGGCAACGTTGAAATTGATAATTTAGAAGATGCCTATGATATGGAGCTACCCGTTGAGGGCGTCGTTTTGGAGGCGGTCAAAGGCGGGTTCCGTGTGAAGGTCGCGGGACAAAAAGCGTTTTGCCCGGTCTCGCAAATGGATTGGCGTGTAGTCACGCAGGAAGAATACGTCGGCAAAAAATTGAATTTCATCATCACCAAATTTGAGAAAGGCCGCGACATCGTCGTCTCGCGCCGCAAAGTGATGGAGCAAGAGCGTGCGGCCGGCGAAGGTGATTTCTTGGCCTCGGCCAAAGAAGGTGACGTGTTCTCAGGGAAAATTTTCCGTTTGGAAAAATACGGCGCGTTTATCCGTCTTGATAACGGCGTCGATGGTTTAATCCCGATCAGCGAACTGAGTTGGAGCCGCATCAATCACCCGCAAGACGTGGTGAACATGGATCAAACGGTGCAGGTCAAATTGATCCGCATCATTGAAGAAGGCGATCGCCTGAAGCTGAGTTTCTCGCTCAAGCAAGGAGGAAGCGTTGACGATCCTTGGTCTTCGATCGAGTCGCGATTTCCGGTGGGCTCAATGGTTGAAGGCGTGGTCGAGCACAAAGAGCCGTTTGGTTTGTTCGTGAATATCGCGGGCGGTATCACCGGCCTTCTGCCGCGCTCGACTTGGCGCGATTTAAGCGACGGCGCGAATTTCGAAAATAAAAGACGCGGCGACAAAATCAAAGTCCGTGTGGATAAAATCGATATGGATACGCATAAGCTTTCATTCGCGCCTCCGCGCGATGACGAGGACGATTCATGGCGCAACCACGGTTCCACGGTCACCGGCAAGACCGCGGGTTTCGGCTCCATGAGCGATTTGTTTAAAGACATTAAGGGCAAATAGATGGGCTTCAGTTGGAAGTGTTCGTTCCACTTTTTAAAACGAGTTGAGAAACCTTGAAGAAAATTATTCCCGCAAAATCAGGCGTCGGTTTCAGATTAGAAAAAGGCCAAATGCTGAAAGTCATCGACCCCAAGGGCGGTCAGGTGGCGGATTTGTTTTGCTATTCCGTCGAAAACCCTTCCGACACTTTGTCTTCGGGCCGCTCCATCAATTACGCCGATAAGTTGATGTTCGGCGAAGAAGACATGCTGGTCGGCCATTCCGGGCTTCCGATGTTGAAGATCGTCGAGGACACTTGCGACCGCCATGATTTTTTGCTGACGCCCTGCTCGCTGCAGATGTTCCAAATGAAGTCGGGAAAGAAGGATTATCAGCCAAGCTGTTTGGAAAATCTCGAGCGCGCGTTCGCGAATTTCCCGGCTGTGAATCCCGCGCAGATCTCGACGACATTCAATGTTTTCATGAACGTGGTCTTTCGTATCGACGGCCAGATTAAAATTTCGCCGCCGATCTCACGGCCCGGCGATTATGTGATTTTCGAAGCGCTTATGGATCTTTACGTGGGGCTGACCGCTTGCGCCGACCCGGGCCGTAACGGCGGATCTTGTAAACCAATCGAGTACGATGTCAAGTGACGTATATGGAAAGTCTCGAGACAATCATTCCTTCGCGCAGCCGTGATCTTGGCGGCTTCAGTGTGCGCCGCGTGCTTCCGTACGCGACTCATCGCATGGTCGGTCCATTTATTTTCTTCGATCATATGGGGCCGGCCGATTTTTCTCCCGGTCACGGCGTCGACGTGCGCCCGCACCCTCATATCAATCTGGCGACGGTGACTTATTTGTTTCAAGGCAAGATTCGCCACCGCGACAGTTTGGGCTCGGATCGATTGATCGAGCCCGGTGCGATCAACTGGATGACCGCGGGCCGGGGTATCGTGCATTCCGAACGCACGCCGGAGGATGTGTTAAAGACCGGCGGGCGCATGAACGGCATTCAGTTATGGGTGGCGCTTCCGGTTGAGGACGAAGAGATCGCGCCGAGTTTCCAGCATTATCCGCGCGAGGGCTTCCCCGAGTTCGAGTCACAAGGGGCGACATTAAAGCTGCTCTTAGGCCGCGCGTTTGGCCGCGTGAGCCCGGTCAAAGTGAATTCCGAAATGTTTTATGTTGAAGCCCGGATCGCTAAGGGCGCGAAGTTTATTTTGCCGTCTGGTGGTCAAGATTGCGCGGCCTACAATGTCGAAGGCTTGATGAAAGTCGAAGGCCATGATCTGCCACAATATTCGATGGCGGTGGGCAAAAGCGGCGCCGATCTTCATGTCGAGGCGTTGACCGACGCGCATTTGATGTTTCTTGGTGGAAAGCCGCTCGGCCCGCGATTTATTTACTGGAACTTCGTTTCGAGTTCGCCTGCGCGCATCGAGCGCGCTAAGGAAGAGTGGGCAAGTGGTCCAGGGCCGGGAAATGCCGCTTTTCCGAAAGTGCCGGGCGATGATTTGGACTTTATTCCATTACCGGTCGATTAAAACGTCACATAAGCCAGCAAGGTGATTCCCGTCTTCCCTTGAAATCCGACATTTTTCGCAAACGACAAAAACGGCGTCAGCGAAAGGGTCAGGCGATCGGGATACACCTGCTGTGCAATCACCCACGAGTACACGTAACTTTCTAGGTGGTATTGAGCCTTGTTGTTATTGCTGATGTTAAAGGATGTGCCGATGGCGCGGGTGGGGGTCAGCGAGTAATCCAGCGACACTCCATGCTGGGTCGAGAAGTAATTGTCTTTCTCGCGATACTCTTCGGTATTTTGGAATCCAAGATCCAGACGCGGGGTAAGATTGACGCGGAATTCAAGCGAGCCGAACTCGCCCGTACCTTTATGGGGGTCGGCGAAAAGTTCCATTCGTGAATTCAAACGGACGGGCTTCACGTCAGTTTCGTTTTCAAAACGCAAAACGTAGCTCACTTCGATCGGATCCTTCAGCAGTAAGCGCGGCTGAAAGGACGTGCGGATATTGCCTAGTTTTTCAAAGAACAATAAACCCGCTCCGTAATCCTTCGGTCGGGCATCGGTGCGTACGCGCTGCTGCACCAGATCGCGGCGTTCTTCGTCTTCGTTGTAACTGGTGAAGCGCAACTGCCAGCGCTTTTCTACGTTCGGCAATTTGAGATTGATGCCGAAATCACCCGGCGTTTTCAATCCCCGGCCGTCCGCATAAGTGGCGAATTGGCGGTAGGTGACGCTCGATTTGTTTTTCTTCTTCGTGTACTTCTTCCCCGCCAAGACCAAATCGATATTTTCCGCGGTCTTCCCTACGGTCTTGGATAAGGCATCGCTGGCCTTGAGCATCGAACTCTCTAGGGTCTTCTTAGGCGGGACGGTTTTATGAATGGCCGCCTTTTTTGCTTTACGCCGAGCGTTCTCCTTCCCATGGCTTATGGGGGAAAGTAAGACGATGCTAAGAAGTAATGCGGGGGCGAGGCGGCAAAGCATGCTCCCTTGGCAATAGCTTAGCCTGGGCAAGGAAACAAGGTGAGACTGTTCCTGTGGATTTCTATTTTGTTCTTCAACGTGCAAGCTTTAGCGCACGAGCCTTCCGACGGGCAGGTTTACGCGGCCTTCGGCCCCTTCACCTACATGACCAACACCTTGGATCACCAGTTTGAGTCGCCGGTACTGGTCGGCCCTGCCCTGACCACCGAAGCCGACGTCAGCAGATGGGGCGGTGTCGAGATCGGCTTCGCTTACCTCAACAATCCCTTTTCGGTGAGAAGAGACAACCTCACGATTGTCGAAACGGTTAAGCGTATCTACATCACCACCGGCTATCGCCATTGGTTCACTCCAAAATTTTCGCTCGCACTCGCGTTTTCGTCTTCCTACATTATGGGCGATCGTTATGTTTTGCGCGACGACTACAAGAACAGCGCAATCAGCCGCCCGCGGACCTCGGCCAGCGACATTACCGAGTACGGATTGGACGCTTCATTTCAGATTGAACCGTGGCGCGAGGGCCGTTGGTCGGTCGTGATCGATGGACGATACGGGCGATCGCTCACGCCCAAGCGCGGTGAGGATTCCGATCACAGCGGGATCTTGATGGCGGTGAAATACTTCGTTCAGTCGCGCGAAAAAATCCCCGACGACGAAGAGTAGTTAGGGCTTCACATCCGCCGGCGCATCGGCACTCATCAATTGCAAGCGCAAGTGACCCTTCGAAGACTTCTCGACCTTGAAAGTCAGCTCCTTACCGTCTTTGTCCTTAACTTTCGCGATGGAAAGGTCCTTCAGCTTGCTTTCCATCTCGGCATCCACGCGGAAGGTGTTGCCTCCTCCGGCCGTTGAGACCGCCCACATCTTGACCTCGCCAAATTGATCGCTCACTAAGCCGTTAACAACGACCTCTTTGGTCGCGGTCGCCAGTGTTGCGTAATAGTTGTAGCCGGCAAATGCCCCCGAAGCCGCCAGTGCCACGACCGCGGTCGTGGCAATCTTGTGCAGACGGTCCATATAAAACTGCGCGCGGTTGTCGAGTTTCAGTTTGCGCGATATTTGGTAAAGCTGCGTGAGCGTCGCGATTTCGTCCAGGTCTTCGGGGCCGCGCACTCGCCCGCGCACATAAGTGGGATACTCGAAAAAGGCTTTGAAGAAGTCCTCATACTCGATGCGCTCTTCAGCACTGATGTGGGATTTAAAAGGGATGACGCTGTCGCCGATTTGAAGACCGTAGATTTTGCCACGCGGTCCATGGCTCACCTTCCAAATGAAGTTTTCCAGATCCGGCTTGTCTTTTTCGGCCTTCACTTTGACTTCAAAGCCATAGTCGTCGCGAATTTCGATTTCCTTTAAGACACCGATGCGCTCTTCGGTGTCGGGATTGACCTTTTTATAGTGAAATAAGATTTTGAAGGTGCGCCCGTCCTGCAGTTGGAAGGGAAAAGCCAGGCGGACTTTGCCGTCCTCTACGATCTCTTTTTCGCGGGGGAGCGAATCCAAATTCGCGGTACCGCGGATCAACCATAACAGTGCATTTTTCTGCGCGGCATCAGCGGCGCCCTCTTGGTTCATGTCGGCGTGAAACGTGGCGGACGGGCGTCCCGTGGCTTCGGTCAAATTGATATCGATGTGGCCTTGCACAAAGTGAGGAGCGGTGGTGGCCGCCGACCCGGAAATCAGCAGAGCTTCACACGGCGAGAGCTTGGCCCAAGCCAAAGAAGGAAGGAGGCAGACGATCGCCGCATGGAGAATAAACAAGCGTGAAAATGTTCTAGCCATGGTGGGGTCCTAATTGCTTAAACTGTATTCAGTCTGTTGTTATCCAATAAACGTGCCTCATGAAAAGATCACTCATGCGCTTAAAGGTTTTGATTTTGCTGGCATTCCTCATAATTTTTGCCAAGGCTTCGGCCAGCGGCGACGATGTCGACCAAGCCATCGGCACGATTCACAAAATCGACATGACGGACAATACGCCTAAGGCGCCCAACTACGTGCTGATTATTTTTGACGTCAAGAAGGTCAAGGTCCCCGGCGCTCACGGGCATTCGATCCTTCGTCAATTCGCTAAGCGCGTGCGTGCGGAATTCGAAGGCGCGGGCCTTCCTAAGGGGCCGTACCGGCTGGCGGTTGCAAGCTCTTGTCCAGCCGGCGAAAACGGGCCGGTGAGCATGAGCCATTTCAAAAAAATATGGACTGAGCTTCATCGCTTCAAAGTGACGTCCACGCATATCGCGACGGAAAAATCCCAGGTCGACACGACCCTGCGTCCCGGCGGTAAAGGTCATCTGATTTTGGAGGGGAAGGTGCTCGCCCTTTTTCAAGAACTCAAGGGCGATAAGATTCTCAGGGTGGATTGTAAGCCGATCAATTAGCGGCTATTTTTTTTCTCAAGCGTATCTTTGATAAATCGCGCGGCCTTTGACGAAGGGTCTTGCTCGACGGCTTTGCGCGACCATTCTAAGGCCTCCTCGGTCTTGCCGATTTCATGCAGTGAAGCTGCATAGTGGGCCATGGCATCGGCGCTCTTGCCGCCGAGCGAGAAGTACTTGTTAAAATTGTTGGCCGCCTCACTATACTGGCCGGCATAAACTTGCGAGGTCGCCAGGTTGTCGAGAGTCGTCAAAGTCGCACGGTTTACGCCGGCGATGTTGGCGATCGGAACCTGCAGGCGGGAGAGCTCATAAAAAACCGCGCCAAAAATGAGCGCTAGCGCCGCAAGCGCTCCAACTATCGTCAATGGGCCTTTGAGTTTCGACTCCTTTGAGGGAATCAAATCGTAATCCGGGAATTGTTTTTTAAAAGTATTCTTAGCCATGAGCCAAAGAATGCTCAAGGCTCGCGCGGAAGGCAAGGATGAATCGGGTATAAAGGAAATGTTTACCGGCCGGCTTGATAGCAACGCAGGAAACGCTCAGCCATAACTTCATCGTCGCCCAGGTAACCGATGCTGAGGCGGAGCAAACCTTTGGAGAGGCCCATTTTCTTTTGCTCTTCTTCGGGGATTTCGCTTGAGGTGCTGAGCGAAGGGCAACTCATCAGTGTGCGCGAAAAGCCCAACGAAACGGCGTAAAGGCCGAATTTTTCCTGCTGCAGCTCGTGCGCCAAACTCAAAGCCCGCTCGGGGCTTCCGCATTCAACGGTCATCATGGCGCCGTAACCGAACTCTTTGTTCATCAGCTCAGTCAACAGATTGTGGCCGGCGTGGCTTTTCAAGCCGGGATAAATAACGGGGATGCCCGCGGCTTCCATCTTCCGCGCCAGGAACCCGGCGCTTTTTGAGTGCGCGATCATGCGCGCCGGAAGATGATCCAGCCGCGAGTAAAGTTTGTGCGCGATATGCGCGTCCATGACCGGTCCGGTGAGCATGACGACGCCGTTGTTCACGTCGACCAGCTCATCGATAAATTCTTGCGAGCCGCAAATCGCACCCGCCATCAAGTCACTCGCTCCGGAAACGAATTTAGTGCAAGAGTGCAAGATGACGTCGGCCCCGAATTTTGCCGGCGTCATGATCAAGGGCGTGAAGGTGTTGTCGACCACGAAGGTCAGCTTTTTCTTTTTCGCAAGGGCGCCGAGCTTGGGAAGATCGGCGACCGCAAGCAGCGGATTGCTCATGGTCTCGGCGTAAAGGACTTTCGTGTCGGCCGTGATCGCGCTTTCGACCTCATTCAGACTTCCGCTATCGACGAAACTCACGCGGATCCCGATTTTCGGCAGTATGTTTTGAAAGAGCGCGTAGGTGCCGCCATAAACGGTGCGGGATGAGATCAAGTGGCCGCCGTCGGGCATCAGCTGGCGGATCGAAGCATAGATGGCGGCCATACCGCTGGCTAAGCCAAGGGCGGCCTCGACACCCTCCATCGCCGCGATCTTTTGCCCGAAGGCCTTGACCGTGGGGTTGGAGTGGCGGCTGTACAAATAGCAGCCGGAGATTTCGCCGCGGAAAGCCTTCTCCATGTCAGCCGGGTTCAAAAAAGTGGAGGTGGCCGAAACGTCGACGACCGGCACGACGCCGCCCTCTTCCCCAAAGTGTTGGATGTCACGCATCTTCTGAACGAACGGCGTCTGGTCTTTTTTCATAGGCCCAAATCCTAGCACTTGACGCGCGCCAGACACAACGATTGCCGCTCGCGCCTATTGACGCTGACACGAGATTGCTTTATCCCAGATCTACGCGATGAGAAGCAAAGCACTCTTACGACTAGTGGCGGGTTTCCGCCGATTCCGAGACCGATACTTTCAAGACAGTACGGTCTATCAGCGTTTGGCGGGCAATAGCGGCCAGTCGCCCAAGACTTTGATCATCGCCTGCAGCGACTCGCGCGTCGATCCGGCGATTATCACTTCCGCCCATCCCGGCGAGCTCTTCACCATTCGCAACGTCGCCAATCTTGTTCCTCCTTATGAAAGCAATGGAGGTTTTCACGGTGTGAGTTCGGCAATCGAATTCGCCGTTATCAATTTGCGGGTCGAAAATATTATTATTATGGGCCACCGCCAGTGCGGCGGGATAAAGGCTTTGATGCTGGATAATGCGAAGAACGGCAGCTTTGTCGAGCGCTGGATGCAGATCGCCCAAGCCGCAAAGCTGCGGGTGTTGCAGCAGTACAAAGACGCCGATGACGACACCTTGTGCCGTCACGGTGAGATGGAATCGATCGTGGAGTCATTAGAAAACCTGCGCACTTTTCCCTTTGTCGAAGAGGCGATCCGTGAGCGCAATCTTGTTTTGATCGGCGCTTACTTCGATTTGGAGCTTGGGCAAATGTTTGAATTCAATCCCGACTCCAAGACCTTCAAGCAAATCGAAGTCTAGCCGCCTTTTTCCGCAAATGAAATTTTACGCAAATAGTGATTGTTGTAACCGCCCGGATTTTTCATCAGATATTTTTGGTGGGCTTGTTCCGCGGGCCAAAAAGTTTTGGCTTCGCTCACTTCGGTGGTGAGCGGCGCTTTCCACGCTTTGGATTTCTCCACTTTCACTATGAAATCGCGGGCTTCTTTTTTCTGCTTTTCACTGTGATAAAAAATCGCCGAGCGATACTGGTTCCCGGTGTCGTTACCTTGGCGATTTTTTGTCGTGGGATCGTGAATTTTAAAAAACTGATCGAGCAATTGCGTATAGGTCACTTGAGCGGGGTCGAATTTAATTTCGACACTTTCGGCGTGGCCGGTGTGTCCGTCATGAGTGTCGTCGTATTTGGGATTGGGCACCGTGCCTCCGGTGAAGCCCACGCGGGTTTCCATAACACCCGGGATTTTACGAAAAAATTCTTCCATGCCCCAATAACAGCCGCCCGCGAAAGTCGCGGTCTCCAGCGCCTGCGCCGAGATTCCGGTGAATAAAAATAAAGTTAAGGCGAAAAATAAATTTCTCATGGGGCAAGTGTAGTCCCAAAGACCCATCCGGGCAAATATGTCCCGCTGGAATTGATGAGATCGCTGCAGGACCGCGTGACCTTGGCGCGTGCATTGCTCTTCATATGTGTAACAATTAACGAAAGAAGAAAACATGACAGCTCAAGAGACTACCGTGACGCCGAAAGAAACCACGACGCCCGTTGATCCGAAAATCGCAACGACCATGAATCCACCGAAAAAAGAGGCCGACAAAAACGCACCTCAAAAAGAGGCTCCTATCGGTGATGCCGCTCGCGACAAAAAGAATTAAGTCAATCGGAGGCCGATCCAAAAAGTGATTGGCCTCACCAGATTTTTTGCGAAGTGAAAATCAATCTTCGCCGACGTCCACTTGGGATCCGTCGCGTTTAGTGCGCGGCGCTGGCGCCGGTCGCTTCAGGCTGTGTCGCGATCGAATTTAAATCGGGTGCGTGGGCGGCGGCGGGTTGGCGCTGCTGAACAGGCTCAAGCCGTGCTTCTGGCAAGCGCGCGACGGTGATCTCGGCAGAGGCAGCAGAGCTGCTTGATGGCGCGCTTGATGCGGGCATCAAAGTGTGAACGCCGTTGGTTGTCGCGTAATCGGGATCGACCGACATTGCGGCCATGGTGGCGTTGATTTGCGCCGCATGTTTTTGCAAGTCGGCATTTGAAATAGACGCCGGTTGAGTCGCGAGGCTCGGCACTCTTGCATCGCCGGCTACAGGCGTGGTTCCGGTCGGGGCCACTTGCGGAACTCCCGCGGCGGCCGCAGGTCCGGTGAGTTTAGCCAAATTCGCGGCACTCGTCGCTTTCTGCACACAGATCGGGTCTTGAGCGCAGCGTTGCGCTTGGGTCAGCATTTTAGGATCGTCGGAGCAGGCCACTTGCATCGCCGCGGCGGCAAGAACCAGGATCGTCAAGAGTTGTGATTTCATAACGGAAACTCCTTTAGATAAATTCATCATTTTACGGCCGACCATGTATAGGTCGCGCCTCCGGGAATCGTGTACGTTCCCGTGATACTGACGTTTGTTCCGCGCGTAACGGTGCCTGTGTAAGTCGAACCGGTGGTGTTGTTCGTCATCGTGATCGAAGTCGCGGTGGTGCAGCTGCCGGTCATCGCATAGGGATAACCGTTCAAAGTGAGAGTGCCTGCGAATTTTCCGCTGCCGTCTTGCACCAATTTGAGCGTCCCGCTGTTGGTGGCCATAGTGGCGCTGAAATTTCCTTCGCAACTGTTGGCCGGAGTGTTGTTGGCAATGGGTGCGGTTTGCGGCGAGGCCGTCCAAGCAAGACCGTTAACCGTTCCTGACATCGAGATCCCGCTTGTTCCGTTGCTGGTGACGGTTCCCGAAAAAACATTATTGTAAAAGGCGTCCGAGACGGAAATGGTGCCGCTGGTGCCGGTGATCGAGCAGGTTCCGTTCACGGGATAGTAATAAGTAGAAAGATAAATGTAGCCGCTGGCGCTTCCGCCGCCGTTACTGACCAAAACTAAAGTGCCTGTCCCACCCGAAACTGAAAAAGTGTAAGTGCCGCTGCAAGAAAGCGTGGGAGCGGTGCCCGTGCCGCCCGAGATCGTCAGATAAGCCCTGCCGACTAAGCTGTTCGAATCGGTGACGGTGATCGTTTCCGAGGTGGAAGAAGCGCTGGCGGGAGCGGTGTAGTTGAAAGTTCCGGCAACCGAGCCCGCGACAATCGTGCCGAGCGCAGCCGTGGCCGTATAGGGTCCGCTTCCACCCGTAACCGTAACAGTCGTGGTGCCGCTGAGAGCGACAATGGGATTGGCGACATAAACACTTAAGGTGGCAATGATCGGAGTGCCGGCGACGCCGTTATCAACGGCGTTTGAAGTTTTATTTTGGCACGCGCTGACCGTGAAGAGCAGGATCAGCGAACTCAAAATTTTTATTTGCACATTCATAGCTTCTTCTTTCGTCTCACATTGAGGCACCGCGATCAAAAAGCCTTCGGCCTCTTGAATAAGTGAACTTGCAATTCCCGGCCCGCGGATCGTCTCATATCGGGGCACTGTATTTTTTTGTTTTTCAGAGGGAAAACCGGCGCTTATCGGATTCGTTCTGCTTTGAACCATGATTGTGGAGGATTACGGATGTCTAGAGTTTCACCCCGCTGGATACAATCTAAACAATCATCACGATGACGGCGGCGAACATGAATAGGGTGGTGACTCCGACGACGGCTTGACCGAGTTTTGAGCTGGGTTGGCCTTGCATGATGTCTTTATCGCGAATCACAAAGAAGATCGCCAGCAGTAAAAACGGCGCCAGAACTCCGTTGGCGACCGCCGACCAGTATAAAGCTTTGATCGGATTCACATCGGCGAAATCTAAAATTAAAGCGCAGATCATCGCGGCGACCGTGGTGGCGTAAAAAGGTTTTGCCCGGTTTAAGCGCGCATCGAGTCCTGTTCTCCAGTTGAACGTCTCGGCGAAGGCGTAAGCCGAAGAAGCCGTGAGAGTCGGAATCGCAAGTAAGCCCACGCCGATCAATCCCACGGTGTATAAAAGGGCTGCAAACTTTCCTGCCGCGGGCTTAAGCGCCGCAGCCGCTTCGGAAGAACTTTGCACGTCGGTCATGCCGGTTTTATTCAGGGTCAAATAGGCGGCTAAAATGATAAAAAACATCACCAGGTTCGAAAAGAAGGTTCCCACTCCGATATCGTACTTCCGCTTCACGATTTCAATAGTACTCGCGCCTTTGCGCGTTTTAACCGAGCTTCGCCCCAGGCATTTTTCCTCTTCGACTTCCTGTGAAGCTTGCCAAAAGAATAAATAGGGGCTGATCGTGGTCCCTAAGATAGCGACCAACATTCCCCATTGGTCTTTGCCCTTCGGCAAAGAAGGCAAAAAAGTCAGGCGGGCGACCTCATGCCAGTCGGGGCCGATGATGAATACGGTTGCGATGTAAGCGAACAAAAACAGTGCAAGCCACTTCAATACATTGGCGATCTGCGTGTAACGCAG
>CAZVOP010000047.1:14899-26668 GCA_964628445.1 uncultured Pseudobdellovibrionaceae bacterium
TGGTCGCCCACGAAATGAGAATGGCGAAAACAAATATCCAGATTTGCGATTTCCCTAGATGCAGCATATCCATGCCGTCGCCCATCGCCGAAAGATCGGCGCCGACATTCAGGCAATTGGCGAAAAACAATGAGGAACAAATGACGATCATCAACGGCCGGGGCAACTTTTTCTTCAGGGCCGCGGATAAACCTTGGCCGGTTGTCATGCCGATACGCGCGCAGGCCATTTGCACCGCCGCCATCAGCGGCCAGGTCAGAAACGCAGCCCACAGAAAGGTTCCGCCAAACCGCGCACCCGCCATGGTGTATGTACCGATGCCGGAGGGATCGTCGTCCGCGGCACCGGTGATTAGGCCGGGACCGAGCGATTGCCAGAAAACCTTGAGCCTTTTAAATTGCGACTTCATTCACCGAGGTTATTGCAAGATTGGGGCGGGGGAAATGGCCCGAAAAAATGCACCCGGAGGCCGTGGGCCATCGCCGCGGGGTGGAAAATTGTCCCGGTATCGGTGTTTTTAAAGGAAGACCGCGACAGAACGAAATCAAAATACCGTTTGTGGGGAATTGCGCATATAGTGCGCTTTGGAGGCGTACCGTGATCGTTCTTTTGCTCAGTTTTCTTTTGCATGACGCGCAAGCCGCGCGTCCCGTTTTTAACGGTCGAGTTTGTTTTTTTGAAGACGCCAATTACCTTGGCCAAAGTTTTTGTATGCCGGTCGGGGCGCAAGAGGCGGACCTGGTGCCCAGCGGATGGAATGACCGCATCTCCTCCATTTTAGTTCTCGGCGAGGCCTCCGTCAGTCTTTATCAAGATATCAATTACCGGGGGCGGAAGATCACGATTAAAAAGTCGGTTGCCAACCTAGCGGAAAGAAACCTAAACGATGCGGTGTCGTCGTTCGTTGCCGGCGGCAAGCGAAAGTAAGACAACTTTGCATATCAGCCGTCTTCTGGAACATCATCGTAAGTTTGCTAAAGAGGGCTTGCCCGGAAGCTTCGGCGACGGTTATTTGATGGTTCATAACCGCGTGTTCCGCCAAATGCGCGAAGCCGCGCTCAAGGCCGGTTACAAATTCAATAGCGAGCGCAACGATGCCTATGACACCTTTCCACTGTTGCAGCTCGAAAACCTTCTTCAGGCTAAAGTTCTTCCCTATGCCAATAATGTTTCGGCCTTTGAGCGGCTGACGTCCGCACAGCTGGAAGTTTTGGAATGGGAAGATATCGATGGGAATTTAAAAAAGAATTTTGTCTTTCACGAAGGCTGTCACGCGGTCGTGCGCACGCTGGCCGGGCAAACGCTCGGTCCGCTTAATCAAATCGCCGGTATTGAATCCGAACGGAACTTTGCATTCAGGATGCTGCTCGAAGAATCTTGTGCGAACACCGCAGAGTTACTGGGCACGATCGACGTGCATGACCAAGTTCACCGGTGTTTGTTTGAGATGAATTCCTATATGGCGAATTTCGATAACCGCACCAATCTTAAGAACGCCATGGCCGATCTCGGGGCGGGGACGCTCATAAAATTTATGGTGCTCTCTTATCTACAAGCGAATTTTTTGCGCGAGCGGATTGAAGACCGCCAGCTTCAAGAGATGGTGGGAATTGCGGCTAAAGGCTTAGTGTTGGATGCAAAAAAAGTGAAGACCTTGCGGGCCATGGCGAAAATGTCTTTTCAACTGAGTGAGCGCTTTCGCGTGCAAACTACGGGCTTCCACCTTCGCCTTGCGGGAATCAAAACGCCGTCCGCTAAACTTTTTGATTTTGATTTCTTGGCCGGGCTTGAGAACGAGCCATTCCATAATTTCTTAAACCATTTTGCGAATTTGCTCGAGCCTAAATAAAAGGCGCAATACTTTCGAGGATAGAGTTGATCTGCAGCGGCTTTGTTAAAATCCCCTGAGGTTGGATCATTTTCTCATTAGTAAATTCATCGTTTTCGCCGGTCATCACGATAACGGGAATATCTTTGATCCGGTCATAGTTATGTTGTTCAATGCGAAATTGATAACCGTCCATAACCGGCATCTGAGCATCCAGAAGAATGACTTGTGGCAAGTGCGAAAGCTCGAGCAACATCGTAAGAGCTTCATGGCCGTTTAAAGCGCTGAGCACGGTGAAGCCTTTAGATTCAAGGAGCAGCGTCAGCAGAGCTTGGCTGTCCGCGGAATCGTCGATGACAAAAATAAGTTTAGTTTGATTATTGGCGGACATAGGGTCTTATATATCATCGTCTGGATTGGAGAGAAAGCTTGCTATATAAATTCCTTGAGGACAATAGCTCTGAAATCCTTCTGCTGGTCGAAGAGAAAACGGTCAAGCTGGCCGGTCTACTCAGATCATCGGACGAGCTCAAGGTCGGCTTGCCGGTGTTCTATCAACACCTGATCGTTTACCTGAAGGCTCCAAGCACCAAGGGCGCGGAGGAGCAGATCGTCGCCGGCGCGGCCGGGCACGGACGTGAATTGCTCCGTCTCCACTACAGTCTTTCCCATGTCGTGCATGCGTATGGGGCTATGTGCCAGGCGATCACTGAGTTCGCACAACTCCGCAGTGAACATATCTCCACCCAAGAATTCAATGATTTGAACTTATGCCTGGATATCGCGATTTCCTCGGCGGTTTCTGAATTTCAATTTCATAGCGTACAAGCTCTTGAGGCGCGCGAAGATCAGCGCTTGGGCTTTTTAGTGCATGAGCTTCGTAATGCGCTTTCCAGCGCCACTATCGCCCACCAAATGATCAAACAGGGCTTGGTGGGCACGGGCGGAAGCACGGCGCGTTTGTTGGATAAAAATTTATCCCACATGAGAGACTTGATCGACCGCTCGCTTTCGGAAGTGCGTTTGCGCACGGATCCCGAGGTATTGGCGGAAAAATTCGACCTTAGGGACCTCATTGATCAAATTTTATTTACGGCCCAGAGTGAGGCCCGCGCCAAACGGCAGGTGGTCACCAACGAAACCAAAGAGAAAGTGGAGTTGAACACCGACCGCCAGTTGGTGTTATCGATTACCGCGAATTTGGTTCAGAATGCGCTCAAGTACTCAAGGCACGACGGGCGGATCATGGTCACGGCGCGGTTGTCGGGCGAAAATGTTATTCTTGAAGTGGCGGATGAATGCGGCGGTCTTGACAGCAAAAACTTAAAAAATCTTTTTAAACCTTTTATCTCGGGCGGGTTTGATCAAAGCGGGTCGGGTTTAGGTTTAACTATCGTTCAGCGGGCGGCGGACTTGATCCATGGAACGGTTTCGCATCGTAATAATGAAGGGGTGGGCTGCACCTTTATCATCGAGTTTCCGCAAAAATTCGTTCCGTTGCCATCGATCTCGAATCGGGCCGTATCGGGCGTCAATTCTGCGCGGCCCGAGAGCAGCCGGAAGAAATAAGAAGAAAGTCCTGCCCACCAAGACCATTTCCAGACTTGTTCAAATATGAATAGGCTCTAGCCTTAATTGTATATGAACATGAAAATTTTTTTCGTTACTCAGCTGATGCTGTTTATGCTCATGCAAAGCGCTTCGGGCGCTCCGACCGATAAGGATCCATACAACGCTTTGATTTGGAATCGCGGGAATGTGAACGCGCAAAACGGCGAAGTGGATCGCGGCGACTGGTACGAATGGTGGTACTACAAGGTCGTCGATCCGAAATCGGGCGATTCATTTTTCTTCACCTATGGAGTACTGAACCCGTGGGATGTTGATCGGACGTTGGCGGGAACTTTGGCGACCATCCAGGTGGGCAGCTTTAACCGCCGGCAATTGGTGACCAATCATTTTCCGGTGACGGAATTTTCCGCACGCTACGACAAAACGTCGGTGAACGTCGGCGGCAATCTGGCGACCGACAAGCGCATTCAGGGGCATGTGATCGAGCAAGGCCATGAAGTGTCTTGGGATATCGCGGTGAAAAAGAATTGGCGCTTCGAGGCCATGGGTTGGTCGATGAAGATTCCCGATATGTCGGGGATTTATTGGTATCCGGCGCAGGCATCGGCGACGATGAATGGTTGGATACGCTTTGACGGCGTGACGATCGATCTTAAAGACGCTCCCGGATATCAGGACCGCAATTGGGGGCGCAATTTCCCCAAGTGGTGGACATGGTTGGTCTCAAGCAATTTTAAAAATTCGCCTGGAACGGTTCTCGCGGCCGGCGGCGGCGAGCCCAAGCTTTTTAACTCCGTTTATCTGTTTGCGGGTCTTTGCGTGGGGCTTAAACACAAGGGCAAAGAATATATTTTCCGCACGACCGACGGGCACACGGTGAATTTCGATATTGGTTGGGGCGTATGGAGTGTGAGCGCACAAAATAACAGCGGACAGAAGATCGAGATCTCGGCCTACGCTCCGCCGGAAAAATTTATGCTGCTGAAGTTCCCCTCCCCCCAAGGCGGCGAGTTTTACGACTACGAGGCTCTGCAGGGGCAAATGAACGTAAAAATTTACGAGCGCTCAAGCCTGTTCGACAGTTGGCACTTGGTCGACGAGCTCAACACCGATGAAGCGGGAATCGAGTGGGGCACGCCTGAGCCGATCGATTCATCAAGCTCGATGGACTTTGCGAAGTTGTTCAGTAACCGGATGACGCTGCAATAGTTGCGGCTCGCTTTTGATCTGCGTTGCTTTCCGCACATAGGCTTCCCAAAACGGGTCGTGTGGGCATCTTCATTGCACTTGACCCGAGCGTAACGCAAAGGAGCCCGAGATGGGAACATGTGAGAATTGTGGAAATGATTATGCAAAGGCTTTTACCGTAAAACTCGACGACGGCCGCGAGCATACGTTCGATAGTTTCGAATGCGCCATTCGAACGCTCGCCCCCGAGTGCAGCAGCTGCGGAACAAAAATTTTAGGCCATGGACTTGAAGAAAACGGAAGCATCTTCTGCTGCGCCCATTGCGCCAGGAAGGAAGATGACACGGCCTTGGTCGACCACGCGCCATGACGGCTTTCAGTAGGCCTTGCGTAGCTCTTCGAAGTGCCGCGTGTTCACCGCGCCATTGAGGCTGCACATGATGTTCTCGACGTCGAGCTGGTAGTTGATGATCGCCTCTTCGTCTTCATCGTAGAACTCGATGTAACAATCGGGAAAACCAAGTGCGTGGCCGTACTCATGCGCCAACATGATTTGGTTTTCGGGGTCTTGCATATCCGAGCGCTCGTCCATGACGATCGCCCCTGTTTCGTAATGCGCCAGCGCGCCGGTCTCAAAGCGGATTCTTAGCGTCGCATTGGGTAGAAAGTTCGCCGAGAGCATGGCGCCGCCCACATTCCAAACGCGCGCGAGGATCTCGTGAAAGTAGGTCTCAAGAGTCATGTCGCCGGTGCGTCGCACGCCGGAGTTTAAGATGGTTTTTCCGGCATCGTTCCAATGGATATCGGTGCCGCGGCGGGTGACGGTGAACATCCGCTCGAAGATAGCCTTCGACTTAACGGACCAGCGCGAATACTCGTTCCACAGTCCGCCGCCGGCGACAGCCGTTGCGACCTGCGCTTTACAATCGGAGAGTGAATTCAAATTATTCACGCAGATCTGGATCATGTATCCGCGCCAGGTCTCTTGCTTCAGCGGCTCAAGCTGATTGAAGTTCTCGAGATCCCTTTGCAGATTTTCCTCGCGCGAAAGGAAGTAGTAACCGCGCAGGTCGTTTCTCTTATTCTGGGTCAGCCACGGCAAATAATCCTGCATCGATTTCCAGCGGATGGCGATAGAATACAATCTTTGTATTCCGCGGTTGATTTTCAGGAAGTCGCTTTCCGGCATTGTGAATTCGGTTTCGTAACCGTTCTCTTGAGTCACTAAGACTTGTTTTATTTCGGCTGGCGCGTCGGCTTCCCACTTCGCAAGGTCGGCTGCGATAATTTTAGGCGAATATTTGACGGGTGCTTCGGGCGGCACGCCGCCTTTTTCGGACGCCGTGCTGGTGAGGAGCTGTTTGTCCTTAGGGCGTGTCTTGTTGAGCGTGTCGATCCAGGCGGAGCTGCGGGCCCCGAGTGTGACGGCGCGCTCAAGCGGATCGATGGGCAGCTTGCCCTCGGTATTTCCAAGCGGCATAAATCGATCCGACCGCTCGCTTTGCATCCGGCGCAATAATTTTTGATAGGCTTTGAATCCCGCATCGGGCGGCAGATCGGGCGCCGCGGCCCAAGTGGTGAACGAACCGAACATAAGCGCAAGTGCGAGCAATCCCCTCATTTTGTCCCCCCGGATAAAACTGCGCCCACTATACGGATTGCGCGCCGGGCAGACCAAATCCTACATGGGTTTTACCATTTTACCGAGGGTGCGGAGGGGAGGTTTGGGTATTCAATACATTCAGGGATTCGCCACCATTAAGAAACCAGTTTTGTGGGCTTGAGGGGTCTAAACCCTTCACTTTTATGAAAGTCCATCTCGTGCACAAAGTTTTTAAGGGAGTCAGACGGATCGATTTTCACTAGATTGAGAGATTCTAAAGTGCGCCGAGGAATCGTGACCAACAAAATAGCCTGCTCCTCGAGATGCCCCGTAGATGGATTGAGCAAGTTATCGGTCGCCGTTACGGTGACTTTATCGATCGGCAGTATCGCCAAAATTTCAGCAGCGATGCGTAAAACCGCGCTGCAAATGTGATCTTGATAAATCTCATTAAACCGCGCTTTTGGGATTGGCTTTTCGGAAACTTTTCCGCTCTTCATAAGCGACTTTGAATGCGCGGGCACCACGTCGGCACTATGAACATTGATCGTCGCGTTAGCGAACGTCCGCTCGGTGAAGGACACTTTAACCTCAGAGCCAATATCCGAAATGTCTTCGAATTCGTTAAGTTCCTTTACAGCCTCGGCGTAAGCCTCTAATTCGCCGTTTAAGATTCTTGTCGCAAAGGTATGGTTTTCAGCCCACTCGTTGTGTGCAATTTCGAATTTTGTAGTCTCATCATCGAATTGCCGCGCGTCCGCTTGCCTTGCGATTTCGATTTTTGCATGCAGTCTTTTTTTCATCCAATTGCCGAGCCGAAAAAGTCGCATAAAGAATCCGGGTGAATAGGATTCAAATTTCATTTTAGCGTTTAGCTCTCTCTTGCAGTGATTTACCGGTCTCGCCGGCTCAATTTCCGCTGCAATCTCAGCCCAATCAATCGATTCCATATGGTCGTGATGAAGTGTCACTAAACGAATCAACAACTCTTCGTATTGCTGGACTTCGAAACGGGCCATCTCTTGGGCGACCATCTTCGCGTAAGCCTTGTTGTTTCTATCCTGCTGGCGTTGTCTTCTTTGTGACTCGCGTTCTGCTCTTTTGATAGACGCATTGATGCTTCGGATTGTACCTTTCCAGCCCATACAGTCTCCAATCTGGATAACTCAAAAAATTTTGATCGACATGGCGCCACTTTATATCGGCTTACATAAAAATATTATAAACAATATTAATCGCATTGATCCATTTCGAAACACAAATGATTCAGCAAATTCCGTTGATGTCTATTTACATTGCTTGTCTGGGATGAGATGGGCGGGGGGCGCGTCTTTCATTACGAAGGATGTTTCATATTTTCCGGCGCTGAGCTGCACTTTCAAGTCTTGCCATTTTTTTGGACACCGAAACAACATGTCTAAGATACCGTCATGCGCAGTCATTTGACTTAACATCTTATTTTGTACGATCAACAGAACACGTTGATTCTTTAGCTCAGACAGAAGTCGCATGCCGTGGTCGCAAGAAAGCTTAGTACGGATACGACATATCCCGCGACTGTCACCTGACGGTTTATAGAAGAAGCCGAACGAATCGTTGCCCGGCATTAGATCTTTTTCTTCCGAGACCTGGCCAATGGCCGAAATGGGGCCATATATAAAAACCGGTTTAGTTGTGCGCTGCTTTAATATTATTTGTTCTTCACCCGATGCCGCGATCGTGAGGACTGATGCGATGATAAATATAAGCGCGGATCTCACCGGCCATTGTATACCGTTCATGTTGGTAGAATAATGACATAAACAACTATAGGGTAGTCCAGTTGCTGGATTCGAGCTTGTAAAATGCGCCGACTAAAAGTTCGTGGATTTGTCGATAAGTTTTATGCCGCGTCAATTTTGACAAATTGTCGAACTTTCCCACGATGAGAAATTCGCAATTCCGACATGGCTCCGCACAATTGCCCCAACTCCGCACTTTCTCATTCTGGGTCGAACCCCGGCATAAATTCTGCTCCTTTAAAGGTTTAAGAAAATGAGGTGATCAGGATGATCCGCCCATGGTCATTTAAAAGAGCCGCATCTGAAATATCCGCGCTTCTTTTTATATGCGCTGGTTGTACCCAAGTTTCGTTTCAAGACGGCGGCCTATCCAATTCAAGCGCGTCTCAGGCTCCGCCACCCACTGGCGGGGTTATTAAGAATTCATATTTCTTTGTGAAGCGAACCGCGGACATCTTGTTTGTTATCGACACGTCGGGATCCATGGCGGAGGAGCAAGCTCTTCTGCAGAACGGATTTCCTTCTTTCACGTCGACCATCAATTCATATAGCGGCGGCACGCTGGATTGGCATATTGCGATAACGACGACCGACGTGGACAGTGTGGGCCCGGGCCGGCAAGGAGCCTTGGTTCCGTTTTCAGGAGTGCAGTCCGGGACTTATTATTTAGACAGTGCCTTGAATGTGAATGTGGCCAATTCCGCATTTCAAGCCACGGTTGCCTTAGGAGTAAGTGGCAGTGGTGACGAGCGTGGAATCGCCGGGGCGAGGATGATGGCGCAAAGAGAATCCAATCCTGCGACATCCGTTGGATTCCTGCGCGCCGATACGCCGCTGTCGGTGATCGTGTTATCTGACGAAGACGAGCGTAGTACCCGTGACACTTCCAGCGCCGAATATAAGCCGCTCGAAGCGATAGACGAGCCGGCCAATTTTGTTTCCGGAATTCGCGCTCTGGACACTCTCAGCAGTGGGCTGAAGACGATCACATTTCACTCCATCGTGACGAGCTCGCCGGCCTGTTTGAATGGTGCCGGTGCATATATGGGCAGCACCTACATGGCGCTTTCCGCCTTAACCAACGGTATCGTCGGGGATATCTGCGCGCTCAATAAGAGTTATCAAGATCAGTTGGCATCGTTAGCGGTGAATATTGTGAATGAGGCGAGGACCTACACGCTTCCTTGCAATAATGTTTTGGCCGGCTCTGCCTATATCTATGAACAGACATTGGGTGGAGCTTTGACGTTGGTGCCTTCGACTTTCCTTCCGCCGAACAAATTGGTGCTCAAGGACCCACCGGCGGTCGGAAGCTTAATCAAAGCTCATTTCACGTGTATGGATTGATGGTGGGGATAAGTATGATCAAATTGAATATATTTATAGTAATATTATCGGCTTTGACCATCACCGCGTGCGGGCAGTTTAGCTCGAGCAGTGGGGCCTCCAGTTCACTGATCCCGCTCGAGCGCAAGCCATACGGCACCTGCGACCGCAAGACGGTGGCGACGATCAATTTGTGCATGGAAGCAGTCGGCATCGATTATGATGAGGCCGGTTACCTGGGTATATTGAAATCAAGTTGCGAATCCTCGGGTGGTGTTTTCTCGACTGAAAATTGCGATCCTGCGTCAAGCTTCGGGGTCTGCATCGTCGGTGCGGGGCAAAGCAATGTCACTTACGTGACCTATTATCCGCCGCAATTTACTACCGTCACCGCTCAGTCCGCCTGCGAAGGGGCGGGTGGGGTGTACGTCAGTCGTTAGATGAACTATCTAAGAGCATCCCAAAAGTCCTTCTCAGAAACAATTACGACCTTGGCCCCCTCTTTTCGGAGGTTGATTGCTTCTTCGATTTTACGACCATAGCATGCATGCGCCCATGCTATGCTTGGTTCTGCGCAGACCAAAAGAAAATCCACTTTCTTGCTCATGTTCCTTGCAACTTGGCCATGCCTGGAAACGATTAGATTCTCGAGTTCCGGTCGTTTCATTTTTTTTGAAATTCCGGAGACACAAAATAATTTGTTTTTAAAGGTGATGTCGGGATCAGTCATCCACGGACAAAGGGGATTTTGTTTGCTCAAAGACGAGTTTTCGGTCCATTCAAAGGCGGCAAGCAACATTGCTTTTGATTCAGCCGAGAGACTTTTCCTTGTGCCGACGTGGACTACTGTTGAATAGATCTCATCATAGGGAAAAATTCCTTTGAGGTTTTCATTCTCATTAAGCCAGTCCCAAAGGTACTTAAGTTCGATTTCTGAAATTAAGGCATCCGCGGCGATTCCTGAGAGAATTCCATGGAGCGTCTGAATTTGCTGAGTGACGGAGTCATAGTAGCCAACTGAATTTCGATCGATCATCCATAAAAGATCTTTTGCCTCCTCTATGGTGAGGACTCCGTCGGCTAATGCGACTGATAGATAGTCCACAAGTGATCCGAAAGCATTGTGATGTTTGAGGAAGAGGTGTGAATCGATCCACGCAAACAGCTTACTTCGTTCAAGATCATTAAGCAGTTGGTCGCAGATGATGCCTAAGATGATTCCCTTGAGAACATTCAGGGCCTTAGTGATTACCGCCCTCTGGTTCACGTAGGTTTCTGATTTTCGTTTTGTATTTTGTTTCATATTTTATTGAGGGGAGGTTGTTTTAGATCGCCTTTTTCTCTTGAGGCATTTCGGAAATTTTTCCGGATGCGAGGGCTTGAGCTGCCTGGACCTGGTTTAAGAAATGCTCACATGCCTCGAATCCAGCCTTAGCTGGAGTGTAGATCTTTTCGCCACCGAATGCGGTGAATTCAAAGAATTCTCTGCGGAGCGCGAAGTAAGTCCCAATACAAATTGCCGTGAGCGTAATAGCCCCAACGAAGGGTCCCACGGATTTTTCCGATATGCTTCCAAGTAAGCCCAGAACTGCAATTGCGATTGCTATATATAGAAGAAACTTAGGGTCCCATGATCTGAGTTTTGCCGAGGAGAGGTTGCTAAGTGCGATGCTCGTCACTTCTCGGTATGAGCCGCGTTTTACAGACTTCGCAATGCGATGAGTTGTAAGTTGGAGTTCATTGTTCTGTGAACTTGATATCGACTTTTCGCCAGGAAGTAAAAGCATGATGTCTCCTTTAAACGTTATGAGTTTATGTCGGCATTTTTTCTTAATTAAATAACTATTAATTACGTCAATTAAAAGTAATGTTGTCGATCTATTGGAATAATTGCCTAACAAGTAATTGCGACAATAGCCCAGTCTAAATGTTCTTCATTACGTGTGACAAACATGCTTACGTCCCCGCACAATACAAATAACTAAAGTTTAATATATGGGAGTTTCATGTATTTGCGCGAGCTTAAGATTTCGGGATTCAGAAGGATTTTGGACGCCAATGTGATTTTTGGGAAGACCAGCTTTTTAATAGGCAGCAATAATGCGGGCAAAAGTTCGATATTAAGCGCAATTGAGTATTTGTTGGACGGTAACCCTAAACAGGTCTTACCTAAAGAGGATTTTTCATCCGCGATGATTGGTGGAAAGGTCATTCCTATTATTAGCAGTGCGATTTTAGAAGCTGAGTTCAGGGGCGTTCCGGAATCGTATGGACAATTAAGGGGCTTTAAAGGTCGAGTTCATAAGTGTGAGGATCAGTCGGAATTGAATTTTATAAAAATACGGAAAACATTTGTTCCTGGTAAATCTGTTTCCACAGAAATCTTATCGAAAAAACGGTCTTTTCGAAAAGAAATTAAGAAGATTCAGGATATGATGGACTTGGGTGTCCCTGTGGATGAAATTGAAAAA
>CAZVOP010000048.1:0-26568 GCA_964628445.1 uncultured Pseudobdellovibrionaceae bacterium
CGGGATTTCGGCCAGGTCCTTCTCGTTCTCGGCCGGGATCAGAACGGTGGTGATTCCTCCGCGGAGCGCCGCCAGCAGCTTTTCCTTGAGCCCGCCGATCGGCAGCACCCGGCCGCGAAGAGTCACCTCACCGGTCATCGCCACCATGCGCTTGACCGGGATGCGCATCATCGCCGAGACGATACTGGTGGTGATCGCAAGGCCCGCGGACGGTCCGTCTTTGGGGATCGCTCCTTCAGGAACGTGAATGTGCACGTCGGTGTTCGCGAAGTAATCTTTGTCGAGGCCGAAGAGCGGTCCGCGCGAGCGCACATAGCTCATCGCCGCCGAGCAAGATTCTTTCATCACGTCGCCAAGTTGGCCGGTGACGGTGAACTTGCCTTTGCCGGGCACAACCGAAACTTCGACCACCAGAAGATCCCCGCCGACTTCGGTCCAAGCCAAACCGTTGGTGAGTCCGATCTCGCTGGCGCCTTCGATTTTTCCGTACTTGTAGCGGCTGCCGCCCAAGTATTCGACGATTTTCTTAGGCGTGATCACGTGGGTGCCCGTGCTCTTCACGGGTTTGCCCTTTTTGCCGTGGGTGGATTTCATTTCCTCGCGCACGATTTCTTTGGCGACCTTACGGCAGACCGTGGCCAACTGGCGCTCTAAATTACGAACGCCGGCTTCACGCGTGTACGAGCGAATGATTTCTTTGATCGAAGGATCGTTGAAGGTCACCTTACGATCTTCAAGGCCGTGCATTTCGACTTGCTTCGGCACCAAGTATTTCTTGGCGATGTTGAACTTCTCACTCTCGGTATAACCCTCAAGTTGGATGATCTCCATACGGTCAAGCAGCGGGCGCGGGATCGGATGCAGTGAATTCGCGGTCGTGAAGAACAAAACCGGAGAAAGATCGTAGTCCACTTCCAGATAGTGATCTTGGAATGTCGAATTTTGTTCGGGATCCAAAACCTCAAGCAGAGCCGCGCTCGGATCGCCGCGGAAATCCATGCTCATCTTGTCGACCTCATCGAGCAAGATTAACGGATTGCCCTTGTCGACTTTGCGCAAACTTTGAATGATCTTGCCGGGCATCGCTCCGACGTAGGTTTTGCGGTGACCGCGGATCTCGGCCTCATCGCGCACGCCGCCTAGGCTTATGCGCGTGAACGAACGGTTCAATGAACGCGCGACACTGCGGGCGAGCGAGGTCTTACCGACGCCGGGAGGGCCGACCAAGCAAAGGATCGGACCTTTCAGTTTATCGGTCAAAGATTGCACCGCCAAATGTTCCAAGATGCGCTCTTTCACTTTCTCTAAGCCCCAGTGATCTTCATCCAAGATGCGCTCGGCCTCTTCGATGTCATGCTTCTCTTCGGCGTAATCTCTCCATGGAAGATCGAGCATCCAATCGATGTAGTTACGAACGACGGTCGCTTCGGCCGACATTGGGGACATCATGCGCAATTTTTTAATCTCTTTGCGGACGCGGTCGCCGGCCTCTTTGGTCCACTTCTTCTTGGCCGCGCGCTCTTCGAGTTCTTGCAGTTCAGCCTGGTAATCGTCCTTTTCACCGAGCTCTTTCTGAATCGCCTGCATTTGCTCGTTGAGGTAATACTCTTTCTGGCTTTTCTCCATCTGCTTTTTAACGCGCGAGCGGATCTTCTTCTCGACTTCAAGGATTTCGATCTCGCTGGTCATCAAATTCAGCAGCTCTTCGAGGCGCGTGCCCGGATCGAAGATCTCTAAGATCTTCTGCTTGTCTTCGAGCTTCAAATTCAGCTGCGCCACGATAATATCGGCCAATTCGCCGATGTCGTCGATGGTCGATACGCGCATTAAAATTTCGGGCGGAATGCGTTTGTTCAACTTCACGTAAGTTTCGAAAGTCGTCTTGACCGAGCGAACCAATGCTTTAGCTTCGGTTTCGTTCGAAATCACCTCAACGATGTCATCGCAAGCCACCATAAAGAAGCCGTCGGTTTGCACGAAGTCTTTAATGCGCACGCGGCGCTTGCCTTCGACCAAAACTTTGACCGTGCCATCCGGTAGGCGCAGCAACTGGATGATCGTGCCGACAGTGCCGACCGAATAAATGTCTTTGGGCTCGGGACTATTGGTTTTGGCGTCACGTTGAGCGGCAAGGACGATGTCGGTCTGTTTGCTCATCGCCTCTTCAAGGGCGTTGATGGACTTTTCACGTCCCACAAACAGCGGCATCATCATATGCGGGAAAATGATTAAGTCACGCAGAGGGAGTAGCGGAAGTTTTTGGCTGCCAGCGCTTACAGTCGTATTCGACATTCACTTGCTCCTAACGTTCTAAGGCCCATGACAGAACCTTAAATACTATTGTGAGTCCAAATGAGGCCTTCGTCAAAGTGTCAAAGTGCCGAAACCTTGTGTTTATTTTTCGTCGAGGACTAACCGAAACTTTTGACAACGAACCAACTTTTGGCTTCGCGCATTTCACGCGATTCATTTTTTCAAAACGTGGATTTTTTCCACCGCGAACCTAGACCTTACGTAGTCGGGTTTGAATCAGAGTGGAGATTGCACACCGCGCCACGCGATCGCAATTCCAAAAGCGATGAAAAGCAAGCTGGCTGCGATTCTGATCCATTTCATTGGAATAACCGCAGTGAGTTTCTTGCCAAAGAAAACAGCTAGACCATCCGCCGCCAGCATTCCCAGTGTCGTTCCGATTGTGACTGTAAATACGTTCTTAAAATTCGCCCCGAGTGCCGCGGTGGCAAGCTGAGTCTTGTCGCCCATCTCCGCAAGAAAAAAAGCCACCACCGTCGTGAGAAAAGCGCCGTAGGCACCGGTTGTTTTCAAATCTTCATCTTTGTCAGGAATCAGAATCCAACCGGCGAACGCGATAAAAATCGCAGCCAGCGCCAAGTTGAATACGTCCGGCGAGATCGTTCCCGCGATTTTTTCGCCGAGCCATGCCGCGAGCGCGTGATTGGCGACCGTCGCTACCGCGATTCCCGCCATGATCGTCCATGGCTTCGCGAAACGCAGAACCAAAACGAGCGCCAGCAACTGTGTCTTGTCGCCCATTTCGCTAGCCAAGATCATAAAAAAAGATTGAACGATAGCTTCCACGCGCATCCCCGCTGGTTCGGGCCGTGGAGTATGTTGAGATTGTTCAACGAGACACCACGGCCATGGTTAAATGGCCTATGGTTAGTCTCGCCGACGGCTGGTGGACCGCTGTGGAACCGGGGCTCATCACCCATTATGTCGATTCCACATTCGCGCCTGAACGCAAATGACTACTCCCTAACGATGATTCAGTTGTAACTGAATGTTCGATTGGCGGTCAATTGCGTCTAGTCCAGCCTCTGACGCAGAAACAAAAAAGGCGACCTCCCGATCGCCTTCATGACGCAAGTCTGTACTAAATGGTAGGAGGTGCATTCGGCGCGGTCCGCGCCGTCGCCCGCCCTACGCGCTTTCCGCGCTGTCGCCGGGGCCTTTCGGGCTGGTCGGGGCCTTGGGTTCCTTCTGTCCCAGCACCAGCTGCGGCTTTTCATGCTTGGTGATCACGTCGGCGGTGATGATGCATTCTTTGACGTTCGGCTTAGACGGAATCTCGAACATGATGTCGAGCATGGCGCTCTCGATCACGCCACGAAGTCCGCGGGCCCCGGTATTGCGCTTGATCGCTTCTTGCGCGATCGCCTTCAATGCGGCGTCTTCGAACTTCAGATCCACATTCTCGTAAGAGAACAGCTTCGCATACTGCTTGGTGAGGGCGTTCTTCGGCTTCATCAGGATTTCGATCAATGCGGCTTCATCCAAAGGATCAAGTACGGCGATCGAGGGCAAGCGGCCAATGAATTCAGGAATCAAACCGAAGCGAACCAAATCGTCGGGCTCGATTTTCTGAAGAACGTTTTCTTTGGCGTTCATTTTGTCATCTTTGGTTTTGATGTCGGCGGCGATACCCATCGAGCGGCTCGAGATACGGCCTTCGATGACTTTATCAAGACCGACGAAAGCTCCACCCACGATAAACAAAATGTTGGTCGTGTCGACTTGGATGAATTCTTGTTGCGGATGTTTGCGGCCGCCTTTCGGGGGCAAATTAGCAACGGTACCTTCAAGAATTTTCAAAAGCGCTTGCTGAACACCTTCACCGCTCACGTCGCGGGTGATCGAGGGGTTTTCGCTCTTACGCGAGATCTTGTCGATCTCATCGATGTAGATCACGCCCTTTTGACATTTCTCGATGTCGTAGTCGGCGGCCTGGAGCAAATTTAAAACTACATTTTCAACGTCTTCACCGACGTAACCGGCTTCGGTCAACGCCGTAGCATCAGCCATCGCGAACGGAACGTTCAAGATCTTGGCGATCGTTTGCGCGAGCAAAGTTTTGCCGGATCCGGTGGGACCGATCAGCAAGATGTTGGATTTTGAGATCTCAACGTCTTCCTTCTTCGAGCGGCCGCCCTTCATGAAGTTAATGCGTTTATAATGGTTGTGTACGGCAACCGAGAGAGTCTTTTTGGCTTTCTCTTGGCCGATCACATAGTCGTCGAGGAAGGATTTGATGTCGACGGGCTTCGGAACAGAAAGTTGAACTTTGCTGCTCTCTTCTCGCTCGCGCTCTTCGGCAATGATGTCATTGCACAGCTCGATGCACTCGTCGCAGATGTAAACGCCGGGGCCGGCGATTAACTTTTTAACTTCTTTTTGCGATTTTCCGCAGAAGCTGCAGCAAAGCGTACCGTAGTTGTTTTTCTCTTTGTTCATTTATTTATCCTTGCTCGGCTCTTTCGAAACTTTACGTTTTTCAACGACGTTGTCGACAATCCCGAATTCTTTGCTTTCTTCTGCCGTCATGTATCTATCACGGTCCATAGCAGCTGTGAGGAAATCAAAATCGCGGCCCGTATGTTTTACATAAATGTCGGTGAGTTTACGTTTGGTTTGCACCATCTCTTTGGCATGAATTTCAATGTCACTGACTTGCCCCGAGATGCCGCCGCCGCCGATCAAGGGCTGGTGGATCATGGTTTTTGAATGCGGCAGGATGAAGCGCTTTCCCTTGGTGCCCGCCGTCAAAAGCAGCGACCCCATCGAAGCGGCCATTCCGATGCAGTAAGTGCTTACGTCGCACTTCACAAATTGCATGATGTCATAAATCGCAAGGCCGGCCGAAACGCTGCCGCCGGGCGAGTTGATGTAAATGTGAATGTCGCGGTCGGGGTTTTCCATCTCGAGGAAGAACAATTGCGCAATGACGCTATTGGCGACGTTGTCGTCAATCGGCGTACCCAGCAAAATGATGCGCTCTTTCAGCAGACGCGAGTAAATATCGTAGCTGCGTTCGCCGCGAGCGGTCTGCTCGATGACGATCGGGACTAGGTTCATGTTCACGGATGTTCTCCCATTCATTACGGTCTAACCCTCAATATGGAACTTTTCTGAGTTCTGACAAGAACTTCTCGGGAAAAGCGGGGCGAAACTAGAGCATATGGAAAAGCCTTTCTTCGAGTTATACGGCGTGCTATTACCAGTCTCAAGTCGAGTCCGCCACCGTGAGGCCTTTGCCGCGCGTAAATGTGGCGTCTCAATCACGAAGGAAAAATCATGAAAGTATCTCTCAAAAAGGCCGCGCAGAGCGGATCTTCGGGCCGTCCGTCCACTTTGGTCGTTTTTGCCGCGAAAGGTGCTAAGGGGTCGACAAAGCCTGTAACCGCTAAACTTTCGTCGGGGGTTCAGGCTCTCTTCGAGGCGGCTCAATCTGATGCTGCGTTTTCAGGTGATAAAAAAGAAAGTTTATTTTTTCGCCGTGCGGATGCGGACGGCTATACAAACGTCTTGTTCGTGGGCCTTGGATCCGCACCAAATGGCGAATCTTTGCGCGTCGCTGCGGCGACCGTTTACGGTTCGTTGAAGGCCAACAAAGTTGCCTCGGCCGGCATTCTCGGCGACTCAGTCACCCGCCTGCTCAAAGATTCTGCGGCGGCCCTTCAGGCTTTGACCGAGGGTTTAATCCTCTCACCCTACGAATTCACCGAACTCAAAGGCCTTGCGGACAAAAAAGATAAAAAAGACGAAAAGAAACCCGCGCTCGAAGAAGTTCAAATTTTGCTCTCCGCTGCACCCACCGCTGCACAACAAAAAGCAGTCGAGCGCGGAACAATCCTCGCGGAGACGCAAAACTTCGCGCGTTGGCTTGGCGACAGCCCCGGCAATTACATGACCCCCACCCGTCTCGGCGAAGAAGCCGTAAAGGCGGCAAAGGGCACCGGCTTGAAGGTGACCGTTTGGGATAAAGCACGCATTAAAAAAGAGCGCTTGGGCGGTTTGCTTGCGGTCGCGCAAGGTTCAAGCGAAGACCCGCGTTTTATTGTCATGGAATACAACGGCGGGGCGAAAAGCCAGAAGCCGGTTTGCTTTGTCGGTAAAGGCTTAACCTTCGACAGCGGCGGCATCAGCATTAAGCCCGGCCAATCGATGGAAGAAATGAAGTACGACATGTGCGGCGGTGCCGCGGTGATCGCGACAATGGTGGCCCTGGCGAAATTGAAAGCGAAAGTGAACGTGATCGGCCTTGTTCCTTCAAGCGAAAATATGCCCGGCCCTGCGGCGCTGAAGCCCGGCGATGTGTACACCGCACGCAACGGCAAAACGGTTGAAGTTTTTAACACCGATGCCGAAGGCCGTTTGATTTTGGGCGAAGCTTTGGTTTACGGAAGCGAACAAAAGCCCATCGCGATGTTTGATGCGGCAACTTTGACCGGCGCGATTTTGATCGCTCTTGGCAACACCCACACCGGTGTATTTACCCGCGACGCTAAACTTATGCGCCGGGTTCAAGAGGCGGCCGACGTGAGCGGCGAGTTGGTGTGGCCGATGCCTTTAACCGACGATCACGTCAGTGACATGAAGGGTACGCACGCGGACCTTTGCAATATCTCGAACAACCGCTTAGCCGGAAGTGCGACCGCAGCCGCATTCCTTTCGCAATTCGTCGGCGAGGGCATTCCTTGGGCGCATTTCGATATCGCCGGCACGGCATGGAGCGTGAACGGGCGCTTCCCCTACTGCCCGCGCAAAGGGGCCTCAGGCATCATTATGCGCACGTTTGTCGAAATAGCCGAAAGCTTCTGACGTTATTGCCAGTCGAAAGAAAGTAATTTGGGATGGGCTTCGCGGATTTTCGCGGAGCCGATGTTGAGAGATTCGTCGGGATTGGCCTGACGGAACAATTTCACATTCCAAAGCACCCAGTTGCGCGGCCAAGTTGATGGAATTTGCACGAGGCGCACGACCACTGAATGTTCACCGAACAGCTGTATCTCTTGATCCTTCGCCGGCGCCCGCACGATGTCTTGCATGGGGATGAAGATCGGCGCCAAAGTGTTTAAATTTTCTCCCGGTAAGCAATCGCTCTCGACAATCATCTTCGGCTGCTCGCCGGATTCGGAAACACCGGTTCCGATGAAAGTTAATTCCACGCGATCAAACAACCCGCTGTGGCCCTGGACGGGACAAGCGAATTCCGAGGCGCCGCCCGCGACTTTCACCAGCGGATGGCCCAGCTTGACGCCGACAAAGCCGCCGTACGCGTTCGCGCTGGCGTCCGCCAGCATTTGTTTTTGCACGGAAGTGAACAGCGCTTTACGGTCCAACGCCGAATAGTCGCGGATCGAGCGCACACTGGCCGGAGCCCGCTGCTCGCCCATGTAGACAAAGACTTGTCCATGCCACGAATCGACGGCCACGCGAAAGCCCGCGGCCACGAAAAGACAAAAAAATGCGAAAACGAAAAACGTACGCATATCTAAGTTATCGGTTTATTCAAAGAGCTTCATCAAGTCCAGATTCCGCGTCTCAGATCGAGACGATTATGAACAAGAACCGCCGACGCGAAAATTTTTAAACTCCACGCCCAGCTCTTTCGCCTCTTGCGCGATCGACAAGAAAGCTAAACGCGCCAGCCAGCCGTAGGAATTTTCC
This sequence comes from uncultured Pseudobdellovibrionaceae bacterium, assembly GCA_964628445.1. Taxonomy (GTDB): domain Bacteria; phylum Bdellovibrionota; class Bdellovibrionia; order Bdellovibrionales; family UBA1609; genus JALHOQ01. The sequence goes on from CAZVOP010000048.1 coordinate 7,969, forward strand.
ATCGGACAGCCTTCCATTTTGATGTCCAGATCGGCGATGCACAAACGCTGAAAAACCGCGCCGGGTGAATTCAAGCTGTCGTCGTCACCTTTTTCACCATGGGTGCGCAAGAAGCCGCCCGCCAATTGGCAACCGATCATGTAGATTGCGGGCTCCGCCGTCTGGCCGCCTTCGGCCTGAACCGCGGTTGGAATGCCCTCTTGGATGATCACTTCGGTGACCTCGCGACCGCCCTTGGCCGCCTTCATTTTTTTGCGCGATTTATAATTCCAGGTTTTTATTTCTTCCGGATTCTTTACCGAGATCACGCCAAGCCCATAGGTGCCGGCATTGTTTTTGACAAAGAGAAACGGATCGCGGGTGATGCCGTGTTCTTTGTATTTCAATTTCAAGCGCTCATAAAACTTTTGGGCCTGCGCCGCCAGTAGGTCGCGGCTTTCTTCATTGTCGACTTCAAAGCCCACGAAGACTTCGGTTTCCACCATCATCATCCACGGATCCAGATCTAAAAGAGCGCAAAACTCGACAACCAGTTCATTATAGATTTTGAAGAAGCGCTCTTTGCGGCGCCGGTACCAGCCGAGCTCACGCGGCGGATTCATCGGTGTCGTCAGATCCTTGGCCCAATCTTCATTGTCCACGCTAAAATCATTGTTCGATATAATTAAATCCGGCTTAAAGCCGTCGATGTTCACGCCGGCGCCCTCGCGCTTGGCATGATAAACCGTAAGAATAGCACCGCTGGCCGATGTGACTTTGAGCGGCGCTTCGATGGGCTTAGGGATAGCGATACGCACTTCACGACCCGCGCCCTCGAAAATCGTTTGTAAAGCGAGAACGTTGTCCCAATAGTATGGATTTTGCGTGTGCTCTTCGGTGAGCAAAAGGATTTTGCGTGTTTCCGGCGGGTAGTGGCGATCAAGAAACTTTTTGGCCAACTCCACTGAATTTTCACGGTCGGTGACACAAACATTGTTGAATCCGGCCGGGAAAATATTCGCGTCGACCGGCGCCAACTTAAAACCCGCGTCGCGGATATCGAAGCTCGAGTAAATGGGAAAAGGCAAATTCTTCCCCTTCTCGCCGAACCAGCTCTGAACTTTGTCGCAATTTTCGAGGATTTTCTTGTGCAGCAACTCGTGATTCATCTGGGTTGAAGCGTACGCCGCTAGCGCTTTTTCGGCAAAGGCTTTTTAGACAGAGGCCTTTTCGGAGGCTTCGGATCAACCAAGCGGCCCTGCCTTTTTAAGCCCTCCCGCTTTTCCGCCTCGGGCGTTAAGCGGTTCGTCTCGGCGATCTTGGCGAGCTCCGTCTGCAGGCGGCTGGTCGCTTCTTCAACGTGTTTAAAAATCAAGTCCACGGCGGGATCGGGTTTGGGCAGGCGAATGCGGTTGAGTTCGTTCGCGGCCTGAATGCCGCGAATGTAAAATTCGCGCCGGGCGCCTTCACTGCTGAACTTATATTTCCAAATATTCGCGTACGCGGTTTCCAAATCGTCCGCCGCCTTTTGCGACCAAGGCTGTTGGTTCAACTCCACCGCTTGAAGCAAATACGGCTGCTGCATCGAAAGACCCTTTAAGAATGAAATCGCATCGTTCTCGGCGCGTCTTTGCGCAGGGTTGAGTTGGCCCATGATGAATAAGCTTTGTGCCAAAATTTGTTGTTGGCGATGGCCTTGCTCTTCCGCCACCATCTTTTTTAAGCCCTGGCTCGCCAACTTAAAATACTCAAGTGCTTTGGTGCGGTTGCCGATGCGCGCGTAGCCGGCGGCAAGGCGCGCGGGAATCTCGGCATAAAGCGTGGCATACGGCAAACTGCTCCCACGCTTCTTGGCGTCCAGCAACGCGATGACGGATTTGTTATCCTGGCCCAAGCACTCATACATAAAACTCAGACGATAAAACGATTGCGCTTCAATGTTGGAGTACTTGCCCGCCGAGCTGCGCACGACCTCGCGGTAACGCTCGCTCGCCTTTTTGCAATCTCCTAAACCCTCATAAGCCGAGCCCGAATTAAAAAGCGTGATCAGATCCAATTCAGTCGCCGGTTTACTGACCAATAACTTATCGAAAATCGCCGCAGCTTCTTTAAAATGCTCTTGATCGAGGGCCTTTAGCCCCTGTTCGAATTTCGGGAGCTTCGCCGCCTGGGGATCCGGCGTGAGAACATCGTCATCCATTTTCGGTTTCGACGCGCATGCGGCCAGCACAAATAATAAGATGACGGTCCAACGATTGATCATTTGAGATGACTCCATTTTTCTTTGAGCGTGTTCGCCACCGCTCGTAAATCCTCTACCCCTTGGACGGCGTTTTTAAAATCCGGAAGCTTCATCACGGGCACTTGGCGGCCCAATTGCGCGGCGAATTTTTCGTAGGCCTCCTGCCTGCGCGAAAAATAATTCGCAAACAACCGATGGAACGTCTTCAGCTCTTGGAAGTCCGTGTCCTCGTCCCAATCCGCCGGCCACAACCGGTCGCCCGTAGTCCATTCGGGGAACCAACGATTCACAATGACGGCGCGCAAATTCAAGCCCTCGGCGGCGAGGTCGTTTTGAAATTCCAAAGCCTCTTTCAGCTTAGCCTCATCGAAGCCGGTGACCAAAATAAAACCGGTTTTTGATCCGTGCATCAAGACGGCCGTTTGCCGGCTGATGTCGGCGATACGTTTTTGTAAATGGCTGATGTGATTAAAAAAATCCTTCAGCTCGGCGATGAAAACCGAGCCGGTCACCGATTCAAGCGCAGAAGTCACCAGACGCGTACCGCGGTGTAGTGTGCGTTTTATCCAGCCTTCATCCGCCGATGGATTCGAGAACCAGCCCATAACGGAATCCTGAAAGAGCGCGTAAATCCGCTCGGGCGCTTTGAGAAAATCGACTGCGTTTTGGGTCGGCGGCGTATCCAATATCACCAGATCGTATTTTCCGGATTGCACGGCATTCAACAGCTTCACCAGCGAGGTGAACTCTTGGCTGCCGTTCAAATTGGAAACAAGTTGTTGATACAGGCGATTTTCAAAAAGTCCTTTGGCAATCCCTTTGTCGACCGCGCCAAGAACGAATTCGTCGAACTCACGGCGCGGATCGATCATCGCGGCCCAGAGGCCCGGCACTTCCGGCACGGCGACCTCCTGGCCGGGAGCTTTCTCCAATCCCAGCGCTTGCGCCAGGCGATGCGCCGGATCGATCGTCAGCACCAACGTTTTCAAACCTTCACCCGCGGCCAAAACGCCAAGGCTTGCCGACATCGAGGTTTTGCCGACGCCACCCGTGCCCGCACAAATTAAGAGTCGGTTGGCTTTGAGCAACTCGATCATACCGTCTCCATAAATTTGCTGAGTTCGCGGATCTTCTCACTGACGTTATCGGCAAAAAGCCAAGGCAATATTTTGGTCGGCAGCGCGCGCGCCGCGATTTGCTTTTGCATGCGCCTTTGCCGCTCAAGCAAAGTGGCCAGGTATTCGGCAAAATCGTGGCCGCGAAATTTTTCTAGATTTTCGAGCGCCACCGGAAATTCGAGCCAGCGATTCAGCACCAAGTGCGGCGTCTGCTCGAGCTCTTGCTGAATGTCGCGCGCCAGCTCAAGGCCTTCGCTGACCGGAAGTTCCTCGGGGATCATGGTCACATAGATGCGCGTGAGTTGAGGATCTTTCAACACGCGCACGATCGAGCGGGATTGCTCGCCCATCGGCCCGAACGGTATAGCTTCGGCCAGCCCCATCGGAGCCCGCCACAAGGCGCGAAAGTGGCCGGTCGAATAACAATCGACGACGATTTCATCGTAAAGGAGCGCCGGGCCGTAGTGGCGTGCTCCACTCGTAATTTTGCCAAGCAGCGCCAACTCTTTAAGTGCCGGCGCCGCCTGCACCAGCGCCCGCATCACCTTATTGTCGAAAAATAATTTCACCACGCGCTCGATCTTCAGCAAATGCTGCAAATATTCGCGTAAGCACGCCTCGCCTTCCCAGCGGGCGGCGGTCAAATGGCTGTTAATGTGCACAGAATGAGCGTTCAAGTCGGTTTGAAAGACATGTCGGAAATAGCTCCGCTCACCCAGCTCCACCAGAAGGGTTTTTCGCCCTCTGGCGGCCAAGGACCATGCAAGACTTGCCGCCACCGTGGATTTGCCAACCCCGCCTTTTCCGGTGATCAGATGAATCATTTTCGGGGTCCTTTGCTTTTAGCGGTTGGCAAACCGCGGCATAACAAGTAAATCAAAGCGTTCTTCAGAGGAGAAAATATGAAGTCATCGGTTGAAAAACTGGACGGTTTGTCACGTAAAATCACAGTTGAGGTCCCCGCTGAAAAAGTTCAGCAAGCTTTCGAAAGAGTCTACAAGGGCATCCAAAAAAAGGCCAACATAAAGGGCTTTCGCCCAGGCAAAGCCCCGATCAGTGCCATTAAGAGCACGTATGGCGACAATGTTAAAAGCGACGTGATCAACGATTTGATTAACGAAGGCTACCAAAATGCTTTGGTTGAGCAAAAGCTCGAACCCGTAGGCTATCCCAAGGTTTCGTTTGAGCCGATCGCGGAAAATAAAGATTTTCAGTTCAGCGCGGAATTTGAAATCCGCCCCGAAGTGCAGTTGAAAAAATTCGAAGGCCTTCCCGTTTTGCGCGAGAAGCTCGATATCCCCGCCGACCGCGTCGATGTCATTTTGGAAAACATCCGCACCTCGCAAGCCGAGACCGTCGCCGTCTTTGAAGACCGCGCAATCCATCAAGGCGATGTCGCGGTCGTGAATTTCACCGGCATCGTGAACGGTGAGCCGCTGCCAAATGGTTCGGCCGAAGGGCATGAACTTGAAATCGGCTCCAATCAGTTTATCGCGGGCTTTGAAGAAGGCCTGATCGGCATGAAGATCGGAGAATCGCGCACTTTGAATTTGAAATTCCCGGAGGGTTACCACGAAGCTTCGCTTAGCGGCGCGCCTGTGACTTTTGAAACCAAACTCACCGGCATCAAGAAAAAATCTTTGCCCGAGTTGACCGACGAGCTAGCCGCTAAAGTCGGCGATTTCAAAAATCTCGACGAGCTGAAAGCACGCATCCGTAAAGACATCGAAGAGACCGAGCAGAAGCGCATCACGGAAGACATGAAGAACCGTATCGTGAAGGTGTTGGTCGAAGAAAATCCCGTGCAAGCGCCTGCAACTTTGGTGGCGCAACACAAAGAGCTTTTGATCGAGGATTTCAAAGGCCGCCTGAAGCAACAAGGTTTGGGCGATAAGGATTTCGACGAGTACAAAACGAAGTGGGACAAGGACTTCAATGACTCCGCGACGTTCATGGTGAAGTCGTCTTACCTTTTGGATGCCATCGCTGACAAAATCGGTTTGCGCGCGAAGCCCGAAGAGCTGGACGCGAAGATCGAAGAGTACGGCGCACAGACCGGCATCGAGATGGCGCGCATTCGCGAGTTCTACAACAAGCCGGAGCGCCGCTCACGCTTGAGCGCACAGGTGACGGAAGAAAAAGTTGTGAATTACTTGATCGAGAAAGCTGCGATTACCGATGTTCCCAAGGACAAGTTGCCGAAGGAGCCTGAGGCCGCGTCGTAAGACGCGGTTTAGCTAACCGGGAATTCACCGCCGGTGATTTTTGTCTTTTCGGATTTGCCCAATAAGCATTAAGATCAAGAGCATATTTCGTTTAATCATCGTTAGAACACATTCCCGCGGCGGTTTCATAATCGCGCACCAAATTGTTCATCGCGGCCTCTTGCTCCGCCAAGTTGATGTCGGGGTAGGCCACATAGCCTTGGGCGTTTGCGTCCGGATGCTCCGGTTCGTAAATATATTTGATCTTCGGCTGCGCGAAAACTTCGCAAGCATCTGAATCGCAAACCAAGCGCTTGGGCAGATAAGGTCCGCCCTCCGGCACTCTTGTCGTTTCGACATTCGCAATGTTGGACGCCACGACAGCCATTTCGATTTTGATCAGCTTAAGTGCGTCGCAAGTACCGGCCATCGCCGGCGCGGAAAGGGCCATTAAGGCAGCCAAGATCGTTTTCATGTCTCCACCCTTTTCACCTTCGGCGCCGAAGGTGCGAAAGCGATATACCTATTTTACTTTCTTCACATCAGCCTTGGGGGCTGCGGCGGGGGGCTGCGCGACCGGCGGAGCGGACGCTCCTGCGGTTACCGGCGCACCCATTGCCTGACGTTGGCCCTCGATCACGACCCAAGCCTTCAGGTAATTGTAAGCCTGCTGCACTTGAAAATCGTCTTTCAACAACCGATCTTTGATCGACATTTCTTTGTCGGGCTTCACGTCGGCCTCGGTCCACCAATATTGGACCTTCTTGGGGCCTGCCAACTTTTTCTTCGCTTCTTTTCTCATTGTCGCTTTGTCTTTTGAAGCGGCGGCGGGGCCGGCTCCGTCACCGTCGTCATCAACTTCGCCGATCAAGTGGCCGCGGATATCCTTTTCGCGACGCGAATCATGCTTCACGCGAGCGTTATCCAAAACATCCGGCGCCAGGTCTTCCAGCTCGATGTCCGGCACAATCCCGTAAGCTTGAATGCTGCGTCCGCTCGGCGTGTAGTAACGGCCCACGGTCAGCTTTAATCCTGAACCGTCGCCCAACTTCACGACCGACTGTACGGAGCCTTTGCCAAACGTGCGCTGACCCATAATCAATGCGCGATGATTGTCTTGCAGGGCCCCGGCTAAAATCTCGGACGCGCTTGCCGAATACTGATCGACAAGAAGAATCAGCGGGAACATCGGAAGAGTTCCGGCCTTCTTCGCGTAAACCACTTCTTTTTCTTTTTGGTTACGGCCCATCGTTGAAACGATCGTGCCTTCGTTCAAAAACAAATCGCTGATCTGAATCGCCTGATCGAGCAATCCACCAGGATTGCGGCGCAGATCGATAATCAAACCCTTCACGCCTTTATATTTTTTCTCGTGGGCTTTGATGACTTTTTCCATATCGCTGCCCGAGTTTTCAATAAAGCTGGTGAGGCGGATGTAACCGAAGCCTTCATCAAGATCCAAGTACTTCACCGATTTGATTTTCACCGTGCCGCGCTCGATCACGAAATCTTTCGGCTTCTCGAATCCTTCGCGGAAGATCCCCATCTTGATCTTGGCGCCCTTTTTGCCTTTCATTTTCTGCGCGGCTTCGACCAGAGAAAAGCCTTTGGTGCTTTCGCCGTCGATATCGACGATCTTATCGCCCGCTTTGATCCCGGCCTTCCATGCCGGCGTATCTTCGATCGGCGAAATCACGGTCAGCACTCCGCCTTGTACGGTGATCTCGATGCCGATACCGCCGAACTCGCCGGAAGTTTCGGTTTCAAATTCTTTGTAGATGTCGGGCGGCAAAAAGTTGGTGTGCGGATCGAGCTCTTTAAGCATTCCTTTGATTCCGCCGTAGATTAATTTTTTGGTGTCAACTTCTTCAACGTAATATTGCTGAACAAGATTTAAAACTTTCGCGAAGAGCTGCAGCTCTTGATAACGTTCTTCGGCGAAGACGCGCGGGCCGTTGGTGGTCAGTGCGCCGATCAAAAGGGCCGAAGCCAATCCGAAAGTTACGGTCCAGCGATTGAAGAGACGTCGTCCCATGATGCACTCCTAAGCCGATTGGCGGTCTTGATAACAGGTTCCTTGATCCAAGAACGGGGGTCAATTGCATCTGTAAAATGGCGAATCTCGAAGTAAAGTCCTGGTCCAAAGAGGGGTGAGATTCCGCCGGCGATCGCGACCGTATCGCCCTCTTTTATCTTGGCGCCCTCTTTCACTTTTAGCTGGGAAGCGAAGGCGTATACGGAATAATAATTGTCGCCGTGATCCACGATCACCGTTTTGCCATAGCCCGGAAGCGGGCCCGCCAAAGCCACCGTGCCGTCATAGATACTGACGACGTTTGCGCCCGCGCTTGAAGCGAAGAACATTCCCTTATGCATTATTTTAAACCGGAACTGTGGATCAACGTAGGTTCCATATTCGCGTGCAAGCTTCGCCTCGACGGGAGATCTTAAGGAACCTTTACGCTCGAAGAAAGCATAGTCGACGCGGGTCTCAGCATCGGCGCGCAAGTCCTTCAGCTCATTCATTTTACCGGCTTTCATTTTTTTAAGCTCGGCCACATGCTTCGATTTTTCGCGCATCTGCACGGTCAATTGGCGCTCTTGCGCCTGCACGTCATTTTGCATCCGCACCAGGCCCGCCACCAAAGATTTTAAATGTTCGCGCTTATGCCGCAGCTCTTTTAGTTGCACCATGTACTGCTTCAGCTGCTTGTGACCGGCATCGATGACGCGCGTAAGGAAGCGGTGATTGCGTTCGAATTCGACCGGTGATTTAGCGCTGAATATCCAATGAAAGGAATCTTGCTTGCGGCCTTGATAAAGTTGGCGCATGCGCTTGTTGAGATCGGCCTTGTGACGCTCGCTCCGGGTTTCGAGTTCTTGCACTTCTTGGGCTGCGGCACGCACTCTTGACTCTTGATTGAGCATTTTTTCATTGAGCTGCGCGCGTTTCTTCGCGATGTCACGGATATTGCGGTTGATCACGAAAAGGGTGGCTAAACTCTCGCGCTGTTTGCGCTCGGCTTCCGAAATACTGGCGCGTGTGGACTCAATCCGCTCGCGCACGCGCAAGCCTTCCCCGCCGTTCAGGGCCGGAGAATCCGCATGCGCCAAAGTGAAAAGAAGAAAACCTAATAACATTTTAGCATCTATCCGGCGGCCGCCGACCAACCGGTGTTCAGTTTGCGCACGCAATTCCACGCGCCTAGCGACCCGAACAGGGCGCCGGAAGCCATGTTGGCGGCGATGTACCACCACTGCAGCGCGGGCACTTCTTGCAGCGCCATCCAAAAATTCCATTTCACCGCGAGCCAGCTCAACAACACCGTATGCAGGCCGAAACTCAAAGCCAAAGAAAAAACGGATGCCGTAAGACCAAGAACTAAACCTTCCAGCAAAAACGGAATGCGAATAAAGCGCGCGGTGGCGCCCACCAGCTCAAGCACTTCGATCTCGTCGCGCCTCTGTAAAAAGCTAAGACGAATGCAATTGCTGACGATAAGAAGGCCGACGCTTAAACTTAAAACCCAAATAAGCGCGACCAACCCGCGCGCGGAGCGGATAAAGCGCGAAAAATTTTCGATCCAGCCTTGTCCGTAAAATACGTCGTCGACATAATCAAAAGCGCGGAACTGATTATTCCAACCTTGCAGCGAGGCCAAGCGATCTTCCGTGGGAATTTTTTCCGACAGTTTCAGCTCGAAGCTCGCAGGGATCGGCGAATTCCATTTCGGATCCTTTAACAGCTCGGTGGAATCGGGACCCAGCGCTTCCAAAAAGCGTTTGGTGGCTTCACTCTTAGAGGTGAATTCAATCTTGTCGAAGTCACCGCTGTTTTTAATTTGCTTGGTGAGCTGCTCTAAGTGTTGCGGCGTGATTCCCTCTTTCACGTAAACGATCATCTCAAGACCCTTGCCCCATGAATCCACCATCTGATTGAAGGTGGAGAAACCGAGAAAAAGAAGGTTCAGGATAACCAAAACCATCGTCATGACCGAAACCGACGCAAATTGCAGCGGCCAGTGCTTATGCCAGGCGCGGAATAAATGCTGGCGCAGAAGATTTCCATTCATGCGCGCACCACTTGCCCTTCGCCGATTTCAATCGTGCGAAACGGGCGCTTCTTGATGATCTCGTTATCGTGAGTGGCGACGAAGACGGTGGTGCCTTGGGCATTCACATTCTCCAGCAGTTTGAAAATTTCATTGCTCATTTCGGCATCCAAGTTTCCGGTCGGCTCATCGGCCACCAAAACGCCAGGATGATGAATCAACGCACGCGCGATCGCGACTCGCTGCTGTTCACCGCCGGAAATCTCATCCGGATACGATTCCATACGAAAACTCAATCCCACTTGGTCCAAAATTTCGCGCACTCGTCTGTCTATATAAGTGGAGCGGTCGCCGCGCACGAGCAGCGGCATCGCGACGTTTTCAAAAACCGTGCGATCTTTAAGCAAACGGAAATCTTGATAGATCACCCCGATCCGCCGGCGAAAAAGCGGTATCTCGGCGGCCTTCAGATGCGCGACGTCCGTACCAAGCACGCTCACCGCGCCGCTCGACGGTTTATCGAAGGCGGAGATCAGCCTGAATAACGTCGTTTTGCCGGCGCCGCTCGGGCCCGTTAAGAAAACAAACTCACCTTTTTCGATGGTGAAATTGATATCGCGCAGACCTTGATATCCATTAGGAAAAACTTTGTAGGCATGTGAGAAAGAGATCATGCCTTTCAGTTTATATCAGCTACAGAAGTTTGCCAGAAAGCAACAGGTCCAGAATTTGTTGGTGCTGGATCTTCATCGCGAGACGTATGGATTTGCTTTCGCTGACGGGCCCGCGCGGAAGGACTTCATGATAGGAAGTCTTAATACTTTTCAGGACCGCGCCGTTATGAAATACCCGACTGACAAGATAAGGATTCTCGGCGCCCCAGTCTTCCGTCTGTACGTGATATTGCGTGCCCAGCCATGAGACGTCCGAATTAAAACCCTTCTCCAAATTTCCTCCGAGCTTCACTATATCACCCCGATTGCAGGTGGGAATTCCCATTTTGAGGCAATTTCAGATTTCTGGCGCAGGACCCAAATCCAGGGGATTTGCTTAAGATTTGATCATACTTAAGTCCTTAAACTTAAGTCTCATTCTGCCGATGAACTGTACATGCGTCGTGCCCTCCTTTCGTCTCTATTCAGTGTGATTTTCGCCAGTGGTTGCACACTGAAAGAGATCGGCAATTCCGCCAGCGACGGCCGCAGAAGCCCGACCACCGCAGGTCCAGCCGAAACCGCGTATTGCTCGACTTCCTCCTCGTACGGCGGCGGAGTCACCATCACCGGGACGGCCAAATACAACCGCCGGGTGATCACCGAGGGCGGCACAAGCGAAGGCTTGGGATCGGCCAGCCCCACCCATCTGACCCGCCCTGCGGAAGTGCGCCCGATCCGCGCAGCGGAAATCCGCGTCACCGATGCGGCCGGCAGCGTGATTCAGTGCGGGCAAACATCTTCCACCGGAACATTCTCCATCGTCCTTCCGGCCGGCAACACCAATTACACTTTGTCGGTCAATTCGCGCTCGGCACAATTTAACGGCGGCGCGGTTTATTTGAATGCTTCCGTCTTGAACCGGCCCGAGGCCAATCAATTTTATTCCTTATCCACAAGTGTAAACGCCGCCACCACTCACAGCATCGGGACGATCACCGCGGATGCGTTGACCAGCGGCCAGCTTCTTGGCGCGGCTTTCAATATTCTCGATATGCTGTATGAGGCGAATGACTATCTGCGCACCGAGGTCGGCGCTTGCAGCTTTAGCGGTTGCCGAAGTGTTACTACGAGCAATCCCATACCCAAGGTCTCCGCCTATTGGGAAAAAGGTTTCAACCCGAACGATTACTTCGGCAGCAGCAGCGGCCTTAGCTTTTATCTGCCCGGTTATTCGCGCTTGTTCATTTTGGGCGGCGTCGACGGCGACGTGGACTCGTCGGATACCGATCATTTCGATAATTCCGTGATCATTCACGAGTACGGTCATTTTCTGGAAGACAATTTGTCGGTTTCCGATTCTCCCGGCGGGTCGCACAACGGCAACAAAGTGATCGACCCGCGCTTGGCGTGGAGCGAGGGCTGGGGAAATTTCTTTCAAGCCGCGGTTTTAGGCGCTCCTAAATACTACGACTCCGCCGGAAATATCGACGGCACACCGGATTTATATTTTGCGGTAGATCTCGAAAACTATTCCGGCAGTGGCGGAGGAATCGACCAGCCCAGCGCCCAAGGCGAAGGAAATTTCCGCGAGTTTTCGGTCACGCGTGCTCTTTGGGACGCCATTGATTCGACGATTCCAAACGAAACCAACAACGGCGGCACGGACGGCATCAGCGGAAAGTTTCCCGAGATTTGGGCCTCGTTCACCAAAACCGTTAAAGGTTACAACGACTCCACTTATGCTTTCCGCAATATCGGCTTGCTTCACTTCTTCCAACAAAGTCTTTCGGGCGCCTCCGATTGGACAGGCATCCGCACGGTCAACTATCAGGACGGCGACACCTCCCGGTATGCGCAGTACGTATCAACCGCGGGTTCGTGCTCCCCGATCACGGTTTCAGGCCACCCCAACTCCTCGGGCTTCAATTACACCATCGATCCCACGATGACGGCCTCAAGCCTTTCGACGTCGAATCTCTTTTATGACAACCGCTTTTTCCACGTCAAAATCACTTCAGCCGGCACTTACACCTTTCAGCTGACTTATCACGATGAAGACGAAGCCAGCACTCTGGCGGATCTCGATCTCTATCTCTATCGCCAAGATTACACTTTTGGCTCGAGCGGCGACATGGCCGGAAAAAGCATCGCCAGCCCCACCGGCGGCGTGACGCAAACTCAGACCGAAACGATCACCGTGGCGCTTCAGCCCGGAAATTATTTACTGAATGTGAATGCCTATACGGGCAGCGGCGTAAGCACCATGGGCCCAACCAATTTCACGATTAAAATAAACGGGAGCAATCTATGTCCGGCCAGTCTCTAGCACTTTTTGTATTTACTGTGGCGATCGCACTTGCCGCCAATCGTGCGGAAGACATCTCTTTGTCCGCGAGTGCTTTTGCTCCCCAGACTGCCGCCTCATCGCGCGGCCCCGCTTCAGTCTCCGGCAAGCGCATCGTTATGACTGAGGCTTCGCAATTTCAAAAACACACCGCCAAGGTTCACGGCCCCGTTGATGCGGCCGTGCAGTTGATCGGTGCCGGCCCCAACGGCGCGGGCGACGTTTTTGTTTTGAAGGGTGTGGTTTCGGCTTCGGAAAGCGTTCAGAATATCGAGTTCGCCTGGCATATTCCGGAGGGGCTTGAAGTGGTCAACGGTTCAATGAAATCGGTGATCTCTTCGTTGTCGCCGGACCGGCCATATGAAACGCAGATCACTTTACGTCAGCGCGGTTTTGACAATGCACGCGTGCACTTTAAGGTGCGCGGCTCTTCGGACGGCTTGAGGTTCGGCGATTCGGCTCAGTACAATTCGATGATGCAGGAGGCTCTGGAGGCTTCGCGCGCGCAGCTGAAGCGTTCTACCGCGGAGGATGCGGCTTTGGAGAAGGCTTCTGCTTCGGGTAAAACGGTTGAGTCGGTGGAGAAGCCGGAGTTTAAGATTTTTCACTAGTGTGGTCCGCGGCTCGGACAATTCTTTTCCCATAATCAAATCGCAAGACATAAAATTGGCTTACGGCTTTGCTTAAAGATATGACCGAACTACATGCCCTCTCAAATGACCAATTGATTTCGAGTTTCAAATCTTTGAAGGAACGTGAAGATGCCGTGCTGGTCGAAGTCCTCGAGCACATCTTGGAATTTGAGCGAAGACGGCTTTATCTTTCACTAGGATACACCAGTCTCTTCGGATACCTCACGCAAGGCCTTGGCTATTCGGAGAATGAATCCTATCGCCGAGTCGAATCCTCACGCCTCATGGCCGGCATGCCTGAAATCAAAGACGATATTGCAAAGGGACGACTGACGCTCACGAACATGACCGAAGTGCGCACGGCGATTAAAGCAAAATACAAAAGCACCGGGCAATCCGTCAGCAAAGCTGAACGCAGACGATTAGTGACTTCAGTTTTAGACTGCTCAAAAAAAGAAGCGCAGAAGAAAATCGCGAATGCTATTCCCGAAATTGCGGATTCATTTCAAGAAAAGCGGCGAGAACTCGGTGACGGTTCACTTGAGTTGACGGTTTTACTTCGTCCTCCGCAACGCTCTCGACTCGAACGTGCACGCGATTTGCTTGCGCATAAGGGACCAATGCAAAACACGGCGGAGACCATCGATCGACTTTCCGAATTCTACTTAAAAAAGAAGGACTTAACGCAGGGTTTCGATCCCAGCATAGAGTCGGTGCGTCAGGCGGAACAGCAAGAATTGCTATCGAAAGATTCGCAGAGCCCAATCCCTGCGGCCATCCGTCGTGCAGTATTCAAGCGGGATCAAGGACGCTGTCAATTTGCCCTTCCGTTCGGGAGAATATGCGGCAGCACTTATCGCGTGGAAATAGATCATATCCAAGCACGAAGCGCCGGTGGAAAAAGTGTCTTAGAAAATCTCCGCTGCCTGTGCCGCGCCCACAATCAGTGGAAAGCCGACGGTCCGGCCGAAAACGCCGCTAAACCGGTGTGACGGTCAGCTCTTCGTTCTGCAGCTCAAAGCGCAGAATTCCCTGAATCGCGTCCAACGTTCCCGCAGCCGAACTCGGACATCCGCCGCACGCGCCTTGATACAAGATGCGCAGCTCGTTGCCCTCAAAGCCCATCACCTCGATATCGCCGCCGTCGGCCTGTAATCCTGGGCGAATCGTGCGGTCCAGAATCTCTTCGATTTCTTTCAGTTGCGGATCATCAGTCAGCGCGGCATGCGGGCGCAAAGCTTTGGGAGTTTCACCGAAGGACGGCTTGTGCAGCGGAAAGCGCGTACGGATCACCGCCGAGACTTGATCGTCCAAGGTGTCATTGTCCAAGCCGCCATCGTGCGTGACGGTCAGCGTGTTCTGGAACAAATGCACTTGACGTACGCCCTCGATCGAAAACAGATCGCGCACCAGCGGAAGATCTTCGCACTCAATAGGCGAATTGAACGTGGCCTTGCCCTCATCCTTAAACGCCGAATTGATCACAAATTTCAGTGCGAACGGATTGGGCGTCGGCAGAGTGCGGATTAAAAGATCCTTCGCATCGATCACGGTGTCGGTCATGAGAGCATGTCCTTTGCTTTGCGAACTGCGCGCACGAATTGCTCGACGTCCGCTTCTGATGTGTAAACTGAAAATGAGGCGCGCACCGTGCCGGGTATTCCGAATCGCTTCATCAGCGGCTGGCAACAGTGATGGCCCGCGCGCACGGCCACTCCCTGTTCATCCAAGATCGCGCCCACATCCGAGGGGTGATGGCCCTCAAGCAAGAATGAAAACACATGCCCCCGTTCGGGCGCGCATCCGATCCGGCGCAATCCTTCGATCCCGCGAGTCTCGGATTCAACTAAAGCCATAATCTCGCGCTCGTGCGCGCGGATTTTATCAAAGCCCAGCATTGAAACAAAATCCAAAGCCGCGCCCAAGCCCATCACTTCCGCGATCGCGGGTGTCCCGGCCTCAAAGCGGTGGGGCGAGGCCAAAAAGTCCACGCCGTCTTCACGCACTTCGGAAATCATCGATCCGCCGCCTTGATAAGGCGGAAGCTTTTCGAGCAAATCCAAACGGCCGTAAAGCAAACCCACGCCCGTCGGGCCGAATAATTTGTGCGCCGACATCACCAAGAAATCGCAACCCAAGTCCTTAACGTCAACTCGAGTGAACGAAACGGACTGCGCGACATCCGCCACGCAATAAGCGCCCACCGCATGGGCCGCGGCGAAAAGTTCTTTCAGAGGATTCACAGTCCCGAGAGCATTTGATAAGTGCACCAGGCTGACGATCTTTACTTTGGAAGAGAGCATTTTTTTAAAAGCCTGGACATCCAAAGAGCCATCGTCCAACACCGGTGCGAAGCGAACGCGTGCGCCCTTCTCAAGCGCGATCATCTGCCACGGCACGATGTTCGAATGATGCTCCATCTGGCTGACTAAAACCTCGTCGCCTTCATGAAGCAGGCTTCGCCCCAAGGTCTGCGCCAACAAATTCACACCGCCGGTGGTGCCGCTGGTAAAGATAATTTCGGATTTCGAGGCAGCCCCGAAGAAAGCCCGCGCCTTTTCGCGCACGTCTTCGAAGCGTTCGGTCGCCTCGTCGCTCAGCAAGTGGGCGCCGCGGTGGACGTTGGCCGTTTCGTTGGCCAGATGCGCGCGCACCGCTTCGATCACCGAAAGCGGCTTCAAGGTGGTCGCGGCGCTGTCCAAGTAAACGAGCCTTGAGCCGCGAATATCGCGTTTCAATTGCGGGAATTGTTCGCGCACGTCCATGGACAGGCTCATACGGTCGCCTCCAGGCCGCTCATAAAGTCCGGCAGCCAGCCGCGCACGCTTTCGTCGGCGAAGCTGCGTAAAACGCGGGGTTCGATTTTCATCAAAACATCGGTCACAAACGCGTGCGCCAGCATCTCCTGCGCCGTTCGGCGCGTGATTCCACGGCTCATCAAATAAAACATTTTGTTTTCATCAAGCCGGCCGACGCTGGCGCCGTGATTGGCCTTCACGTCGTCGGCATAAATCTCCAATTCGGGCTTAGTGTCGGCCTCGCAGGTTTTGCTCAACAGCATATTGTGATTCAGCTGTGAGGAGGAAACTTTCTGCGCACCCTGCTCGATGGCGATCTTGCCGTTCAAAATACCGCGTGCGGAATCCTTCAAAACGCCCTTAAAGAGCTGCGAAGAAAGAGAGTTACCCACCGAGTGGCGAACCTCGATCCGCTGATCGATATGCTGGTGTCCGCGCCCGAAAGTCAGGCCGTGAATATGCGCTTCCGCCAATTCGCCGCGGATCTGACTGCGTAAGGATGAGCGGCACCATGCGGAGCCGCCATTCAATTGCGTCAAATGCAGTTTTGCACCGGCCGCAAGGCGAGACTGGACTTCGGAAAAATGGAAGGCCTCTTGATCGTCTTGTTGAACACGGGCCCAGTGGAGTTCGGCCGAAGCACCAAGCTCCACCGCCGTCACTTCGGAGCGCAGATAGCGCGCCCGCGGCCCGATAAATATCGAAGCCAAATTCAGCCGGCCTCCGTCATTCACGCGGATTTGATTCACCGCCGGCGACCAACTTGTGCCCGAAGATTGCGCCTGAATCAACAGCAACGGCCGATCGGTCTTGCCGCTCACTTCGAGATAAAATCCCGGCCGAGCCAGCGCGACCGATAAGCCAATCCAGCCGTCTTCAAATTCGAAATCGGAAATGGAATCCAAATCCACCGGGCGCAACTGAACACCGTCGATTTTCATATGCGAAAGATCCGCACGCAAGCTTCCGTCCAGAATCACCGCGATGTCGAATTGCAGGCCCCATTTTTCGCGTAGCATTTCCACTTCGCTCAAAATCGAAGCGTCACTCAGCGGTTTGTTTAACGGCCACCCGCTCTTGGTCAAAGAATTGAGATTGCTGTACTTCCAGGTTTCGGTTTTGCGGCCGGGCAGTCCCTGACGGGAATATTGGGCCCAGGCTTCTTCACGAAAGCGGCGCTCACCCGCGCCGGCGAGCGAGATCATACCGTCATATTGTGATTTCACCTGTTCAACGAATGTCATGCGTTCGCCTTCATCACCCAGTCGTAGCCTTGTTTTTCGAGCTTCAACGCCAAAGATTTATCCCCGCTCTCGACGATTCGTCCGTTGTAGAGGACGTGCACGAAATCGGGAACGATGTAGTCCAGCAAACGCTGGTAGTGAGTGATCAAAAGAATCGCGTTGTTTTTGTTACGCAATTTATTTACGCCTTCGGCCACGGTCTTTAACGAGTCAATATCCAAGCCGGAATCGGTTTCATCCAAAACCGAAAGACGCGGCGACAAAACCGCCATCTGCAAAATCTCGTTGCGTTTTTTTTCGCCGCCCGAAAAACCTTCGTTAACTGCGCGCTCCAAAAACGATGGATTTAAATCCACCATCTGCGCTTTCTTTTCGACAAATGGGCGAAACTCTTCTTCACTCATTTCTTTCACGCCCTGCTGGCGGCAAATGGCATTAAAGGATGTGCGCAAGAAAGTCAGATTGGAAACTCCGGGAACTTCCACAGGATATTGAAAAGCTAGAAAGACGCCTTCGCGCGCGCGTTCATCGGCCGGCATCGCCAGCAAATCGCGCATTTCAAAATTCACATCGAACTTCACGGCTCCGCCCGTCACCGCGTAATCGGGGTGGCCGGCCAAAACTTTTGCCAAAGTCGATTTGCCCGAGCCGTTCGGCCCCATGATGGCGTGAACTTCGCCGGGCTTAATCTCAAGGCTCAAGCCCTTCAAAACTTCTTTATCGTCAATCGTACAGCGTAAATCTTTAATCGAAAGCATCTCTTACCCTACCCAATACTGTTTTCTAATTTCATCTCTATCAACTTCACGGCCTCAACCGCGAATTCCAGCGGCAATTGCTTGAACACGTCCTTGCAAAATCCATTGACCAAAAGCGAGACCGCTTCTTCGGGCGCAAGTCCCCGCGATTGCAAATAGAACATCTGGTCTTCGCTGATGCGTGAGGTGGAGGCCTCGTGCTCGACCACCGCCGAATCGTTCTTCACTTCGATATAGGGAAAAGTGTTGGCGCCCGAGCGGTCCCCCACCAGCATCGAATCGCACTGAGAGAAATTGCGAGCGCCGGATGCCGTCGGCAAAATCTTAACCAAGCCGCGATAGGAGTTCACCGACTCGCCGGTCGAAATCCCTTTTGAGATAATCGTGCTTTTGGTGTTCTTCCCGATATGGATCATCTTGGTGCCGGTGTCGGCCTGCATTTTGTCATGGGTCAATGCCACCGAGTAAAACGCGCCGACCGAACCGTCGCCCTGAAGAATGCACGAAGGATATTTCCAAGTGATCGCAGAGCCCGCCTCCACTTGCGTCCAAGAAATTTTGGAATTGCGGCCC
>CAZVOP010000049.1:0-26111 GCA_964628445.1 uncultured Pseudobdellovibrionaceae bacterium
GCTCGCGCTGACCGCGCTCGCGTGCTGGGTTTTCTTGGGCTCATTGTCCGCGACCCTCAACGTGATCTTATCGATCCCGACTTCGATCATGGGCGCGTTCATCGTTTTGTACTTTATGGGCTTTACGCTGAACACCTTCACCCTGCTCGGTTTGAGTTTGGCGATCGGGATCGTGGTGGACGATGCGATCATGGTGCTCGAGAATATCTTTCGCCATAACGAGGAAGGCTCTCCGCGCATGGAGGCCGCGATCATCGGCGCGCGCGAGATCACCTTTGCCGCGATGGCGGCGACCCTTGCGATCGTGGCGATCTTTTTGCCCGTGGCCTTTATGAAAGGGATCATCGGGAAGTTCTTCTTTCAATTCGGCGTGACGATTACCGCGACGGTTCTGATTTCGCTGCTTGAAGCTTTAACGATCACGCCGATGCGTTGCTCGCGTTTTGTGACCATGCATAAACGCACGGATTTTATCGGTCGCAACTTTGAGGCCGGTATGGAGTGGCTGCGCGTTCGTTACACCAAATATTTGGCTTACTGCCTTGAACATCCATACAAGGTGGTCGCCGTTGCTACGGGCGTGATGATCCTTTCTTTCGGCACCGCTAAATTTTTGCCAAAAGAGTTTTCGCCGGCGCAGGACCAAAGCATCTTTCTTATCCGCATCAAAACCAACGTCGACGCATCGATCTCGTACACCGACTCGCTTATGAAAAAGGCCGAGGCCTTCATGAACACACGCGGGGAGACCAAACAAGTTTACGTCGCGGTGGGCGGATTCACCGGCAGTTCATTCAACACCGGGATCATGTTCATCACCATGAAAGACAAGAAGGACCGCCCGGTCGATCCGGTAAAGAAACATAAGCTTAGCCAACAAGAATTCATGACGGTCACCCGCGAAGGTTTAATGAAGATCGACAAAAGCTTGCAGGTTTTCGTGCAGGATTTATCGATGCGCGGATTCACGGCCTCGCGCGGCTTTCCGATCGAGTTCACGGTGCGGGGAAACGACTGGGACGGATTGTGGAAGGAAACTTCCGGCATCATGGAGAAGCTTAAGAGCAGCGGGCTCGTCACTGACATTGACAGCGATTACCTGCTTGGGAAACCCGAAGTGCAGATTTCGCCCGACCGTGAAGCGGCGGCTTTGCGCGGGGTGAGCGTACAAGACATTGGCACCACCATTGGCGCCATGATCGGCGGCGTGCGCGTGAATCAGTACACCGAAAACGGGCACCGGTATTACGTCATGGTTCAGGTGAGGCCCGAAGATCAAAACCTTGAGTCCCTTAAGGGCCTGCTCGTGAACAACAGTCGCAACAACCTGGTGCCGATGGCGCAGACCGTGGTTCAGAAAACCGAGAACGCCATGCAGTCGGTGACGCGCATCGACCGCCAGCGCGCCATTTCGGTTTTCGCCAATCCGGCGCCGGGCCATTCGCAGCAAGAAGCGCTGGGGATGGTTGAGCAACTCTCGACCGAGCTTCCGGCCGGTTACCGCGTGGTTTTAAGCGGAAGCGCGCAAACCTTTAAAGAATCATTTGAAAGTTTGATCATCGCTTTGATCTTGGGAATTTTTGTCGCGTACATGGTTTTGGCAAGCCAGTTCAATTCGTTCATCGATCCCATTTCGGTTCTTGTCGCTTTGCCGTTCAGCGTGAGCGGCGCCTTCTTGGCCTTGTTGGTGTGCGGCCAATCGCTGAATATTTATTCGATGATCGGTTTGATCTTACTGATGGGTATCGTAAAGAAAAACTCGATCTTGTTGGTTGAGTTCACCAACACCGTTCGCGATCGCGGCGAAAAAGACGTGAAGAAAGCCTTGCTCGAAGCCTGCCCGGTGCGCCTGCGTCCGATTATCATGACGTCGTTCGCATGCATTACGGCGGCCATTCCCGAAGCGCTTTCATTTGGTGCGGGTTCGGAGACGACGGTGCCGATGGCGGTGTCGATTATCGGGGGCGTTGCCGTCTCGACATTTTTAACTTTGTTCGTGGTGCCTTGTGTGTATGAATTGTTCAGCCGCATTCAGAAGCGCGAAGCGAATCTGTATGAAATCCAGCAGGCTTTTGCGAAAGTCGGCGACACGGGGACCGGCGAGATCATTCATGCGGCACCGAGTGAGCCCGCGGAGCCACGGGTGCAACTCACGCACTAAAGCCACCTTCGGCGCCGAAGGTGGATGACCGTGCTCAGTTACACATTTCGAATTTTTCGGAGATGGCCTTACGTTGCTTGGTGACTTCCGCTTTCGTCATTTTGAAAGCGCGGGGATCGCAATGCGACTCCACGAGATCTTTTTTGATCGCCGCGGTTTCTTCTTCGCTCATGATCAGGCCCCAGATCAGTTTTACGGACAGCCAGTTTTTCAAATAGGTGCAATGGTACTGTTTGTTGGGCGGCATCCAGCGCGAAGGGTCGCTGCTGCCCTTACTTTGATTTTGCCGGCCGCTCACCGCGATCAAATGAAAATCATTGGCCATAAAGTTGGCGTACACACAGCGGGCTTTGGAATCCCACTTCGAAGCTCCGCTCACGTAGGCGTTCTTCAGTGGAACCATGTGATCGATCTGAATCTCTGAAGGTATCGAATGCGACTCGCCGGCATAGGGCTCATCCCACTCGCCGCCCTTGACCGTGCAACCATCGGGGCCCAGATCTACGGTGCGCGTGGAGTCGCGGATCAAAACTTTTTCGCGGGTGTTCAAGCAAGGGCGGTCCAAAGGATCGCTGAGCCAGGTACCGAAATGTTTTGCGCGGTCATAGCGTTGGGTGGGTTCAAGCCACTTCAAATTTTTGTGCGCCCAGTGCAGAAGGTCTTCGGCCGCGGCAGCCGCCGGTTGCAAAGACATGAAGTCGGTGAGGTGAGGATTGGTCGGGGGCTGAGTTGTCGTTGAATCTTCAATCTGAAAATATTGGTCGTATTGAACCTTCGGCTTGCTCGGATCGATGTCCGTCTGGGCAAATACGTTCGACGTTGTGCTGGCCAAAACCAAAAGCACCATCGCTCGCAACATTCAGACACTCCCTTGTGTATTTATTAGCCTTACGGCTTACAGATATTAGAGAGTCGAAATGTATTTTTCACAATGACGGGAACGTCAGGCTTTTGTTGGGAAACGCTCCGCCGGAATGTGGATATGTGGATTGCGCGATAATGCATAACGTTAAAAAGTCGACGGCTTGACCGAACAGAACCGGCTAATAGGATGAAATCATGATGAAACTTAGAATTGTGATGCTCGCACTGGTGAGCGCCGGATTGGGCTGTGCCCAACTCCACCACGCCCAGATCGGCGATATATATAGTCCGCCCGGTTTTGTGCGTAAGCCTTTTGATATCAAGGTAAGTGAGACCGGCGTGAATATGGAAGAAATCGGTGCCGCCGGGAAAGCGCTGGCTAACAACGGGGCTAAAAATGCCGGCAATGCGGTCGCCGGTGTCGCGGCGATTATCGGTTTATTCCAAATGGGTCCACGTACGGGTAACCCAGTGTACGTGAGAGATTATGCCAAAAAGTTAATGCTGGCGATTTACGAGAAATGTCCCTCAGGAGACGTGACCGGCTTAACATCGGTCCGCGAAACAAGAAAGTATCCGGTAGTGAGCGGTGAGATCGTGAAGGTCACCGGCTACTGCCTCATGCGCAAAGAAAAATTCACCGGCGATAAGGAAGGCTAAAAAGTGAAGAACATTTTATTATTGATTGCGGCTTCGTTCATGCTCTCGGCTTGTGCTTCATTAAACAGCGTTTCGCTCACGCCGATTCCCCCGAATCGTTCGCATAACGTCAGCGCCGAGGCCGATCGCTGGATCATCTTGGGTTTTAACTTCGATAACGACTACGTCGACGCCGTGGCAAAAGATTTGTCCGGCAAATGCTCGGGTGGAAAAATCTCCGGCATTCTGACCAAGGATGAGTCCTACATGTACTTCCTGGCCTTCGTGATGAAGCGCCATGTGGTCGCCACCGGCTACTGCGATAAAAAAGGCGCGAGCTAATGTTGCGAGCACTTCTTTTGGCATCGGCACTGGGGCTTTGCGCGTGCACGCATAGCTTGCACGTTCTGCAGGTTTCCGATTTTGGGCCGACCTACGCGGCGTTCAACAAGGGCGAATTGGTTACCTCGGAATCCGAGCAGTTTGTCATCATGGGATTTGTCACGCAAACCGATTACGTGAATGCGGCATACACCCGGCTGATGAGCAAATGCGAAGCCGGCAATATCCAAGGTATTCAGACCGAGTATTTCACCGACCATGGATTTTTCTCGTGGACCAATCGCATCCGCATGCAGGGCCTTTGCCTTAAGAGAAATTAGTTCCTGCGGGCCTGGCACGCGAGGCGGGATACGTTGGTAAGGACGGTCATGCCGTTTCCATGGCTAAGCCCGATGCCGCCGTTCACCATCATGGAACGAATCAGAAGCACGAATTTGCCCCGGTCGAGGTGCCGTTTACCCCTATTCGCGCAGCGCGGACATGCTCATTTTAGTTTAACGAAGTCTTACGGTGGCTAAAGCTTTGCAAAAGTGATGAAGGCAAGGAAGCACACCCCATGGAGGAGTTCATGGAAAACAAGGCCGCCCACAGTCCGGAAACCATTATTAAACGCCACCTGGGCGAAGATCTTCAAAATGGGATTGAGCATGATGCAATCATAACGATCATGGCGTCCGCGCAAGAGATTTACGAATTCTGGCGCGATCTTAAAAATCTTCCACTCTTCATGAAGCAACTTACATCGGTCGAAATAAAATCTTCGACACACTCACTGTGGAAATGGAAAGCGCTGAGGGGACAACTTGATGTCGAATGGGAAAGTGAAATCACTCACGATGTGCCCGGATCAAAAATTTCTTGGCGCGCGAAAGACGGTTCAACCGTAAGCCACGCGGGAGCCGTGAGTTTCTTTGAACTTCCTTATAACCGCGGCACGGCGGTTCATGTTCACCTCAGTTATCATCCTCCGGGCGGAGCCGTGACCGATTTTCTAGAAAGAATAGTCGGTGAGTCCCCGCAACGAACGATGCAAGAAGATCTGCGGCGGTTACGCCAGTTGATTGAAGCCGGCGAAATTCCGACAACCGAGGGGCAGCCCCGCGGCGGGATGGAGCCGACCGTAAATCCCGCATTTTACACTCACCACTAGAGGAGCTTTGCGATGAGAGCTGTGACCTGGCAGGGCACCCGCAATATGAAAGTTGAATCCGTTCCCGATCCGCGTTTGATTAATCCGCGCGACGCCGTCATCAGAATCACTTCGACCGCGATCTGCGGATCCGACCTGCATCTTTACGGAGGGTTTATTCCCTCGATGCAAAAGGGCGACATCGTCGGTCATGAATTCATGGGTGAAGTTGTTGAGACCGGAAAACGCGTAAAAAATCTGAAGACAGGTGACAAAGTGGTGGTGCCCTTCACGATTTCCTGCGGCCATTGCTTTCACTGCGAACAAAAAGAATTTTCACTTTGCGACAACAGCAATCCCAACGCCGAGTCCGCCGAGACGATGTACGGTTATAGTGGCGCCGGTTTGTTTGGTTACTCGCATATCTACGGCGGTTACGCCGGCGGACAGGCCGAGTACGTGCGGGTGCCTTTTGCCGACTTCGGCCCGTTGAAGGTTCCGCGCGATGTCGACGACGAAAAAGTTTTATTCCTCAGTGATATCTTTCCTACCGCATATATGGCTGCCGAGAATTGCAACATCCAGCGTGGCGACACCGTCGCGGTATGGGGTTGTGGCCCGGTCGGATTGCTGGCGATAAAAAGCGCCTATCTGCTTGGTGCCGAGCGCGTGATCGCGATCGACCGGTTGCCGGAGCGGTTGCGTTTAGCGAGTTCGACGTGCGGCGCGGAAGTGATCAATTACGAAAAGACCGACACGCTGGAGGAGCTTCGCCGCTTGACCAATGGGCGCGGACCAGACTCGTGTTTGGATGCGGTTGGCTTGGAAGCGCATGGCACCGGTATTCAATATGCCTATGATAAGGCGAAAACAAATTTGATGATCGAGACCGACCGTCCGATCGTCCTGCGCGAGGCGATGATGGCATGCCGCAAAGGCGGAACAATCTCGATCCCTGGTGTTTACGGCGGTATGCTCGATAAAATTCCCTTCGGTGCGGCCTTCGCCAAGGGTTTGACCTTAAAGATGGGGCAGACCCATATGCAGAAATACATGCAGCCTTTACTCGATTTAATTTTGGAGGGGAGGATCGACCCCAGCTTCATTATCTCCCACCGGATCGCGCTCGATGATGCGGCGGCGGCTTACGAGAAGTGGCAGAAGAAAGAGGACGAGTGCATCAAGTTCGTGATCAAAAACTAGGCACAGGCAATCGGCTGCGAATAAATTAAATCAGCAGGTATTCCAAGCCGACTTTGTATAATCCCTTCTCCAGGGTTTTCACCCAGCGGAAAACCGCGGCGGTGTTCGGCAAGTGATCGACACGGCAAACGCAAGACATCTGTTCCGTCAATTCTTCGTCGCACAACAAAATCAAAGCGCATCCGGTGCGCGATTCGTTGATCACTAAACCCCAAAGGCTCAAAGTGTTCTGACCGATCTTTACGCTGACTTCGGCGATGGCTCCGGGATCGGGAGAAAAACGGACCGCGCTACGCTGATTCGATTTCTCGTCAAACTGATCCTGGCTCGACATGGCTTACCCCGCGCTCAGAGAGTACTTGCGGAATGAATCCATAAATTCAGGCATATTGTAGGGCTTGAGAAGCGCATCGTCGGCACCCATTTTTTCGGCCATCAAGCGCAACTCGCGCAAAGCCGAGGTGAGGACGATTTTTGTGTCGCGAAGTTCCGCGCGCGACTTCACGTACTCGACCAATTCTTCGGGCGTGCGGCCGGGCATGATTAAATCCAGCAAGATCACGCGGGGGTAAAAGCCCTCGGCCAGAATCGTAAAAGCCTCATCGACGTCTTGCGCCTGCTTCACTTCGATACTGAACATTTGCGCGATCAATTCGCAAAAAGCACGGTTGTCTTCGCAATCATCGACAATAAGCATTTTGGCCATTTTTGCCTCCATTAAGAGTAGTAAGGAGACCTATTGCAACCCTTGCCAACATGAAGGCGGCCTCAAGCGCGGGAAAAATCGGCACTTATCGCGGCTTATTGGGGCTATGTTCTAAAAACGAACTTACTGGCAGACTTCGGTTTCGACGTGAAATTTGGATTCGCCGACGCGCGAAAAGCGGAACTCGCAATAGTAATTCACATCCATCATTTTTCCGCCATGGATTTGAATGGTGCGTACGCCTTCGCAGACGATGCCGATCTCTTGCGCATTGTTGACCATTTCCCCGCAATCGCGCCAGCCATGCGAGCTGTTGTTGTCACCCTCGGCGTAGGTTCGCGAAACGAAATGGGCGTAACCCATGTAGTTATCAACCGTTTTTGTGGTGTAGGCCGCGGCCACGATAGACCCGACAGAAAACAAGCTCAGAGCGATGATGAGCAAGCGCATGTTAGAATTTCCCCCGTACCTTTTTAAGGCGTATTGCTTTTCCCTGGACCGCGCAAGGATTGAGATTGGCGACGCGGCTCGTTTAGTGCTATCTCCTTGGGCATGAAAATTTGCATAATTTTTGCCGTATTCGGGTTGTTGGTGGGTTGTAAAAATGCCGGCAAAAATCAGTCGGCGGGCCAGATCCCCGAAGGCATGGAATGCCCGGCCAGCATGGATCCCAGCCAGGGATGTCCCGCTGCGACGAACCCGACCGGCCAGGTTTTGGACGCCGATCACAAGGCTCCACCGGTCTCGACAAAGGCTTATGCCGCTCTCCAGGAAATTTCGGGCACTTGCGAGATGGTCGTCGACGGCGACAAGACTCCACGCACTTGCGAAGAGCTCCAATTAGTCGTTCATTCGCGGCGCAAAAATGAGGAACGTCATGCCCAAATCAGCGGTTTTAACATCCGGTTTGGTGAACTGACCCAGAGTTCTTATCGCTTCACGGCATCGTCGCCGAAATACTTCGTGAAGTTCAAAACAGGCGAATTGTCCCCTGGCCAAATCGTCAAGATTCGGGTACGAGCTAAGTTAAGACGATAAAGATACGTCCTGTCCGGAGAGGTGGCCGAGTGGCCGAAGGCGCTCGATTCGAAATCGAGTATACTCCAAAAGAGTATCGTGAGTTCGAATCTCACCCTCTCCGCCAATTCGAAGATTTGCCTTCTAAGTTGATTTAACTTCTGAAAATCCAGGTCGATTCCGGTAATAGTGATGGCTTGCTGCATGGATTCCCTTTGACACGTCTTTTTAGAAGCATAACAATTTCGCACATTGAATAACTCTCTCTTAAGCCCTAAGCCTGAATGGGTTTTTATCGAGCTGAACAGCGTTTGCAATTTTCGCTGTAAGCAATGTCATATTTGGACGCATAAGCCCCACGATTCGGCCGAGTTGATTCCCGCGCGCAAGCGCGTGATTCAAGAACTGGCTGATTGGCCGGGCTCTCCGACTTCCAATTTGATTTTTTGCGGTGGCGAATGCTTTATGAACGCCGACGAAGTTTTTGAATTGAGTTCGTTTGCTCGTGCTCGCGGTTTAAAGACGGTGGCCCTAACCAACGGATCATTGCTGACTGAAGATTTAATCGCGCGAGTTTTTTCGGAAGGGCCGGATACACTCAGCATTTCGATCGACGCGCCTCGCGCTGGAATCCATGATCGCATGCGTGGCGTGCCTGGAAGCTTTGACCTGATCGTCAATAATATTCGTCGAATTTTAGCGCATCCTTCACGGCGAAAGATTCGGATCATCATAAATGCGATTTTATGTAAGGGCACGATGCCGCATGCCTTGGAACATGTTGAGTTTTTGCGTGCTCTGGATGTCGACAATGTCTTCTTTCTTCCACTTGCGCCGACGGTCGACAATCAAAGGAAGACGGACGTGTTTTTTGAAGCGGAGGCGCGGGTACCGGCTGAGTTTGTGACTCGATATCTCGATCCGCTCTTGGCTATCGCGCGGAAAGATTCCTTTGTTTTGAATAATCAAGAGGACCTTGAATTCATCCGTCGTTATTTTATGAGTCCAGATTCCGTTTTGGGTCGAGAAGTGATTTGCGACTCGGCCTCGCGAAGATTGATGATTAGCGATAAAGGTGGAGTCAGTTTTTGCAACTCAATGATTCCAAAGTTCTCGAAGGAGCATATAGGTTACATTGGCGATCCGGAGTGTTCGCTCCGTGAAATCTGGAACTCTTCGTCGTCCTTGCAGCTTAGACAAGAGATGCTGAAGTGTACGGACCCTTGTGGCCTATTGTCTTGTCATCGCAAAGGCGCGATTTGAAACGCTTGATAAACAAATTGCGTGTTTCAGCGTGATGCCGGATGCTTAGAGCATGCATTTTCTGCTGCTGTTTCTAACGACCCTTACATTTGGACCTCAGGCTTATGCGCAAGTTGCCACGGCCTCTTTTGCCGCCGACAGTATCGGCGAAAATCCCGCCGCCGCGGCCACCAGGGACTGGGGCATCTTGGGCGTTTTTGTGGATTACGCAAAAACCGAAACCAACATCAATCCCGGCCTTGCGGTTTCTTGGGATCAAAGCCTTGAAGTGCAGAAAAACGAGATCATTTTTGCGGGAAGAAAATGGCTTCTGGTCCCTGAGGGCTACGTGTCTTTCGGAAAAGGAACCAAAACGATCACGCCGCACTTCGAGAGCACCACCGAGAGAAATAAAAATGAATTGATGAACTACCAAATCAATCTGGGCGTCAATTACTTCGAGCGTCTGAAGTTCGGCGTTCAATACATTAAGCCGCACAAGCAACTGGATTTCGGTTTTAGCTTTTCCAATGCGTCCGAAAGTTATTCGTACAAGGATTCGTTTGATGGGACGGTCGAAGGAGTCGGCGCCGGCGCGACCGCCGAGATTTTGCGGGGCTTCAACCTTGGCTTGTACTACCTCAAGCTTCAGGAAAAAGGCGAAGTGGCGAGTGTTTATCAGTCGGGAAGTGCGCCGGCGATGAGTGGAACCTTCATTCGCGACCTGAGTTACTCTAAAAAGGGTATCGGGCTTTCCTACCTGACGGGCAACAAAAGATCGACCGCATTTCGGTTCGAAATTTCCTACGGCGTAATGGATCCTATTTCCGAGCAAAAGCCCGACCAACCTAAATTAAAAAACGGTGAGCAATTCGTTTATTCGGCTGAAGTCCTATGGTGGAAACTAGTGGGCGGTCTAAACCTGCAACGGAGCAAAGCTTCATACATTAACTTCCGCCAGTATATAGACTTCATAATGGATGAGAACAACATTTCGCCGAATGATTATGTCGTCACCTATGGCGGCTTCCTGACTCTTAAGACCAAGGCCGGCCATTCGCTGGGTATTCGTGGAAGCTATTCCAACCGTAAAGATAAAATCAAATTCATCGGTGAGGATAAAGACGCCGAAATCAAATCCTATTCGATAGGCGCCAACTACGCATATCTGTTTTAGGCGGTATTTGATTTTCGATAAGAAATCAAAATTGAAATAACAAGTGTCGCGAGCAGGATGAGAGAGGCATATCCACGGCCGAAATCGAGACCGCCTTTATCCGGTGTCTTGGTGAGAACATCGCCGAAGGTGGCACCAAACGGGAGGGTCAGGATAAAGGCCACCCAGAACAGCAGAACGCGCGGCAGGCGAGTGAAGTAAACCGCCGTCAGAATCAGCAAAAGTAGCGCGGTGATAAGGAGCCAGCTTCCGACGAATCCAAAACCTGAATCGTCCGCTAAAAAATCGCCCAGTGCGGTTCCTAAGGTGTTCGAAAATAAAATGGTTATCCAATAAAAAATTTCGGCTTTGCGTGAGCGAACGTTGTTCACGTCTAAAGTGCCGCAGGTGTATCTCCACGTGGCGAGTAAGGCCAAAAGAATCGTCACCAGAATCGCCGCGCCTTTTGTGTAACCTAACTCGAGTGTACGATCCATATAGTCGGACATGGTCGTGCCCGCGGTGCTGGTCGCGATAATGACGGTCCAATACAGAAAGGGGTGATGGCGACGAGAGAGAAGTTGCGCCCCCAGCGCCAAAACAAATATTCCGAAGAATATGAACGTACTGACTAAGTAACCCACGTTCATGGTCATCGATAACCAATCGCCGCCGGTTTCGCCGAGCGTGGTGGCGGTGATTTTCATCAGCCAGAAGGCGGCCGTAATTTGCGGGAGCTTATTTGCGAGATCTTCGTCGTGGACCTTGGGCTGGCCGGGCGTTGTCATCATTACCCCAAAACTATGAGAATCGCTCCGATGGTGATAAGGCCGCCACCAATAAGCTCTTTAAGATTCATCGACTCTTTTAAAAAGACAAAAGCGAAAATCATAACCAAAACGACGCTCAATTTATCGACCGGCGCGACCTGCGAGGCCGGTCCGAGTTGCAGGGCGCGGTAATAGCAGAGCCACGAAAGTCCGGTGGCGATCGCGGACAAGACCAGAAAAACGATCGTCTTTGGTGCTATGGTTTCCGGACGCTGCCATTCGGAGCGCAGAGTGACGATCAGCGCGGTAATGAGAACAATCACAACCGTGCGAATAAAAGTGGCAAGATTGGAATTAATTCCGGTGACGCCGATCTTTCCAAAAATTGCGGTCAACGCCGCGAAGAACGCCGAGGCCAAGGCGAAAATTTGCCAACTGTTGAAGAGTTGCATCGTCTCAGAGCGTAACAAGTGGCGAAGCTCGAAGCAATTTAAACACTTTAAACAGGTTTGGTTAGCCCTGAGCGCAAGAGTATCCTTCTCTTAACGCAATCACGATGTTCTTCGTTGAGCGTAATCAAAGGGATAGAAAAATGGGAATTAAGAAACTCTGGGTTATTTCAGCCGGGGTGTCGATCGCTTTGTTCGGCATTTTGGCAACGGGCCACGAAAAGATTTTGTCAGGCATTGACCGCACGGTTGATAAGAACTCCGCGCAGTTAGTGAAAGAAGGCCGGGCGATTTTTCGCTATGACACTTTTGGCGATGAGAGTTTTTGGGGCGATACACTGCGCCTTCATGACGTCATTAAGGGTGCGGCTAACGGCGGTATCGGTGCGGGCGTAAGTCCCAAAACCGCACTTTCGGTTGGACTTAAGGTGGATGTCGAAGCTCTTCCGGCGGCCGTCCAAAAAGCGATCAAAAAAGGACAAGTTGATTTAGACGATCCGAACACCACGGTGACTCTGTTGAAGTTAAACGCCGTTGTTGGCGTTAAAGGTATCTTCGATAAAAAAGGAAAAATGAGTTCCATCGGTATCCAGTGCGCGTTTTGCCACTCGACGGTTGATAACTCATTCGCGGCCGGTATCGGACATCGCTTGGACGGTTGGCCTAACCGCGACCTGAATGTCGGCGCGATCGTCAATCTTTCGCCGGATCTTAGCGCCGTCAATCGCCTGCTCGGCGTTGAAGATGAGGTCACGCGAAAAGTTTTGACCAGCTGGGCGGCCGGAAAATACGACGCCTCTCTTTTTCTTGATGGAAAAGCGTTTCGTCCTGACGGCAAATCGGCGGCAACAGTGATCCCCGCGGCTTTCGGTCTTGCCGGCGTGAATCTTCACACCTACACCGGCTGGGGCTCAGTGCCTTACTGGAATTCATTCGTGGCGGTGCTTCAGATGCATGGACAAGGATCGTTCTTTGATCCCCGCCTTGATGACGCCAAAAAGTTTCCCGTTGCGGCTCGCAACCGAATGGGGCACACACAAGCGCCGGTGGATTTAGTGTCGGGCAAACTTGAGGCTTTGCACTATTATCAGATGTCGCTTGCCGCGCCCACGCCTCCGAAAGGCTCATTTAATGAGCAAATGGCGGCCAGAGGTAAGACGGTCTTCGATGGCAAAGGAAAATGCATAAGCTGTCACACGCCGCCTCACTACACCGAGCCGGGATGGAATATGCATTCGGGTGAAGAAATCGGTATCGACAACTTCCAGGCCGACCGCTCGCCTGACGGTAAATACAGAACGACTCCGCTTAAAGGATTGTTCGCAAGAGCGAAGGGCGGCTTTTATCATGATGGTCGCTTCCCGACTTACAGGGCGGTTGTCGACCATTACGACAGCACGCAGAAGTTGGGACTGAGCGAGACCGAAAAAAATGATCTTTCGGAATTCTTGAAGTCGATTTAATTCAGCGTCTTTTTATACATCTTCGCGGTGCCGGCTTGATTAAGCCGGTGCCGTGAGATGTGACTCGATTTTCGCGCCGCGAACCAAGAAGCGGTGGATCGGACATTTTTCCGCTATCGCAAAAAGAGCTTGTCGCTGCTCTTCACTGAGATCCCCACTAAATTGAATTTCGCGTCGGATCTCGTTTTCCAGTCCCTCTTTGGTGATTTCTATTTTTACATCTACGGAGAGTAAGGGGATATTTTTTCTTTTGGCGTACATCTGAACGGTGATCGCGGTGCATCCTGCCAATGCGACTTGCAAATACTCGTGTGGGTCGGGGCCAAGATTTTCTCCGCCTAACTCCGGTGGAACATCGGCGATAAGAGTGAAGCCTGCGGTTTTGATTTCGTAGCCCAGCTTTGAAATATGACGGGTGGATAGAACAGGCATTTATTCTCCTAGCGCTTGGTTAAAAAAGTTTTCAAGGTCGGAGAGGTTTTGAAATCCCACCTTTACCTTCTTTGTGCCATTTTTATTCACAACAAGGAACGCGGGTACGCCAACGAGGCCCAATGTTGTGGGGAGGTCCGGTTGGTCTTCTATGAAAAGTTCAAAGAATGGAAGCGGCTCCATGCGTCGCTCAAGTTGGGACTCGTTGATCGCCTGCTGGGCGCCCTCACAGTGCCGACAGCCCTGCTCTTTGATCAATAAGACCGCCGCCCGGCTTTTTATCCGGTCCGTGAATTCACGAAAAGTTTTGATTCGAATCATAGGTGTCGCTACTTTGACATGAGGGCGAACCCCTGCAAATATTTTTGCCTGTCCAATCCCAAATAGGACGCAGTGTAAAGGAAAAGCATGGCCAATTATCTGATTCAAACCACGCCGCTACTGTGTGATCTAGGCATACTCATCCTTCGCTTATTTATCGGCGTCTGTTTTGTAGTCCACGGGATGGGCAAACTGGGCTGGGTGGGAACGGGCAATATGCAGGGCTTTGCGGCCTGGTTGAGGAGTCTAGGCATCCCCTTCGCCGAATTCCAGGCGCGCATGGCGATGGCTGCCGAAATCACGGGCGGGGTGATGATTGCCGCCGGATTGTTTACGCGTGTTGGCGCGGTGCTTTGTTTTTTTACGATGATGATGGCGGTAACCGTCGGCCACAAGGGCGGCGGCTATTTGATCACCAATAATCCGCCGGGGCGCGAGTACGCGTTGAACTTGGCTATGATTTGCGTGGTGCTGTTTATGCTTGGGCCGGGCGCCTATTCGTTCGATGCTTTCCTTGTTAATGGCTAACGAAAGGCTTCCGAGACAAGCGAGAGTGGCGGGCCTGGCCGCTCGTTGTCTTGCAGGCAAGCTTGCTTAAGCCGCATCATGATCGGCACGATGTGGGCTCCTCCCATAAAAGCGATTCCCGATTTCTTCTGCGCCAAAAGATTTAAAGTTGTTTGTTGATCGCGGGCGAATAATGTTTTGAACCAATCCATTTGTACATATAGGTGACGGCGTAAGGCCGCGCGATATTTGGCGGGTGTTTTCGCCACATGTTGTTCAACAATTTGAAAATCGATATGCGGCTTTGCCGGGTCGTAGATGGGATAAATTTTGAACATCATTTCGTCATCCATATGCGACAGCGCGGTTATGGCGGCGCGATCGCCGGCGATCACCTGGTAAAAATCCGCATAACTTTTGTTGTACTTGGGGAGAATGGCGAGTTCGGCATTGCCTTTGTCGGCATCTTCAACGCCAATGATTTTCACCTTACGAAACAAGCCGGGCTCTTCGATGGACAGCGCATTGGGGGCGCCTTGCAGGGCCAGCGTCGCCGAGGAAATTAAAGCCGGGTCCGAGTGCCCGCTCTGCGCGGATACGCGCAACAGGCGGTCGCGAACGGCGAGAGTGGCTTTGCGCCAGCCGGTCACACTGGTGGGGGCCATCTCCATGCCGACAAATTCCACACCGTCTTTGATTGCCGTGCGCACGATCGCGCGGTCTTCGCGGAAATACACCAGGGCCTCTTGCGTGGAAGGCTTTTGCACTAATGTGCGGACTTGGTCGAGGTAGTCCACGCCGATGGGGAGTTGGGCCAGCTTCAGCATGTCTTCGCGAAATCCATGATATTGGCCGACCAAGGTGAGTTTACGGCCATCCGGAAATTCGATTTTGGCGATACGCGGGTTGCCGCGTGGATCCTCGGTCTGCACGATTTTGCACGGTTCGGCGAAGGCAAAACCCGTAGAGACGAGAGCAAAAAATATCGCGATTTTTGAGATCAAACCCATGCCAGGATGAATTGCATCCTGGGTGCCGCGCTCATAGCCAATAGGAAGATTTGAACGCGGGTCTGACGATTTACGGCTTGGCGGTGGATAGATTTTCGCCGTCTCATATTGAGACGGACGCTAGCGGCGATAAGCGACAGACTTTTGGGCTTCAAAGGCGGTCTGCGGCTGGAAGAATAGGCACTCCTGTAAAAATTGTTTGTGCTAAGATGGCGCCTGAGATTCTCCATGTTGAAACCTGACTCAACAGGAATAGAACTATATGCCCGATGATCATTTACATTTTGAGCGATTCGCGGTCGACTCAGATGAATCACACAGAATGAAGCCAATTGTAACGTTCCCCTTCCATATCCAAGTTCTTCACCGTGAGCTTATTCGCCGTAAGGACAAAAATCCCCGCTATTCGCTTCGGGCATTCGCCACTCATCTTGAAATCCACCCTTCCGCATTGAGCCGGATCCTGGCGGGAAAACAGGAGCTCTCCATCGGCACGTCTTTGTTAATAATCGATAAGCTTCCCTTGGATGAGGCCGAAAAAATGCTTTTTATCGATTCTTTAGCCGAGGAAAAATATCGTCAAACCGTGGTGACGTTAAGCCAAGCGGTCAATTTGGAAATCGAAGACCTCAAGCGCGAGGCCGAGGATCTTTGCTTTAAAAATCTTGCGGACTCGCTGCCGGATCTGGTTTGGTGCCTGTCCAGCAATGCTTCCCGGGTCACCTTCCGCAATTTGGCTTTTCTGAACTATATCGGTGCGGACGGACCGTGCGATGACTCAATGCTGTCGGAGCCGTCGCTGCTCAACGCGATCAGCGCGGGCGAAGCCTTTTCGGGCCGCTGCAAGTTATCCAACGGGGCCGGCATGAGCGCGGAGTTCGATTGCCACCACTTTCCGGTCCTGGGTGAGAAAAACAAGATTGTTTGCTGGATTGGAATGGCCAAGGCCGGCTTCGCCAAGGGTTAAGCGGCCTAAAATCCGGCGACGCGAAGCTTTTTGCTCAACTTTCGTTGCGCGGCCGTGAAGGCGGAATAAATCTCATTGTCGATCACTTCGATATCCGCACAGGACTTGGGCTGCTTTGTGAGCAAAAGCCTATTGAAAGTTCGCCTGTGAACAAGGTCGATCATATTGCGGGAAAACATTAAATCACTTGGCAGATCGAGGCGTGAACAGCGGCGGTAAAGCTCCACACTCTCGTCATCGGCGGGGTCGTGTGTGCAGATCTCGGCAATGCCCGAATCGTTGAAGGCCTGGCGCAATGCCCGCAAGGCCTCATAGCCCATCAATTCATAGTTAAAAAAGAAGGCAGCAATGTCGTAACAGCTGTCGCTGGCGACCATTTTCTCTTTGGTCATGCTCATCAGGTGGGCGGCGGTTTCGGGATTCAAAATGGATTCGGTAAATACATTCCCTTCAGTCCAATTGCGGTAAGCCGAGCGCGCGACCAAAACAGGATGGGCCAGTCGTAAAATCGTGTTGCCGTTGGAGCCCTTACAGATCAGACGCACGCGTCTTTCCATATGCTTGTAGGCCCAGGGGCCGTCTGCGGGAAGCGCTTGCGCATAGGGGGAGAGCATGCCCAAGGCCGCGATAAGGATCATAAATTGTAATTTCATGCGCTCAGAACTAGTTGAGGCTTTGGCGAAAGGCACGCGGAATCTTTTGTCTTTCCCGCCGCCGTCCATTAGTTTGCCCTTAATTATGAATCATCCCCTCTTTGAAATTGTGACAACTTCACTTGGTGCCACGTCGATTCGCAACAAGGCGCTGAACGAAACGATGCACAATCCGGTCGGTCCGTGGGCTGAGGCCAATTCGCTTTATATTGAGCAGTCGCGTTTAGGCGAAAGACTTCGCGAGGCGAACACGGAAGAGCTTGTGGTCTTTGACGTGGGGTTGGGAGCGGCGGCGAATGCGCTTGCGGCATTGCATTGCGCGCGCGGCGTGGGGGACGGCGCTCGTCCAATGCGGTTGATCAGTTTTGAGCGTGAGCTTGAGTTGCTGCGCTACGCCCTTAAGCATGGGGAGAAGTTCGATCACTTCCGCGATTATATGGCGACGGTCGAGCGTTTGCTCGCGCACGGGTCGGTGATGGACGGCAAGGTCGCCTGGGAATTGCGTCATGGGGATTTTGTTGAACTTATCGCTGAGGAAAAATTCAAGCCCCATATTATTTTTTATGACCCGTATTCGTCCAAAGTGAACGCCGACATGTGGTCGGTCGAATGCTTCAAGATGCTCCGCTCGCGTGCGCGCGAACAAAAGGAGGGGGGCACTTCTTGGTATAATTATTCGCAAGCGACTCCGGTGCGAGTGACCCTGCTTAAGGCCGGATTTTTTGTCGGCGTCGGTCGTGCCTCAGGGCCGAAAGAGGAGACGACGATCGCTTCGACGGTTCTTGAGAGTTTGGAATCGCCGCTCGGCAAATCTTGGTTTGAGCGCTGGAGCAGATCGCATCTCAAGTCGCTCGACGATCTTGATTTTCTAAAAAATCACATTCAATTTGTTTAAAGCGGAGTGCCTTCGCATTCGATCAGGTCTTTTAGCTCATTTAAAGCTTGTTGGTCGTTCATTTTTTCCAGCGCGGAAATAGCTCCTAAGATCTGGCGGTAAATCAACACACGACGGACATGGCCGTGCATCTTCTGAAGGTTATCGTAGATATCTTCGAGGTCGGACAATTCTTGCTGCGCTTTTACGATTTTAGCGGCGAGCCTATTTAGGTCCTTCCGCTTGCTTTTGGCCGCCCAAGCCATTGCGTACTTTTCACGCTTGGATTTGTAGTCGCTTAACGCCGAAGCGCTTTCAGGACTGGTGATGGCTTTCACCGACATGTAGATAAGGGCCATTTGATCATTTTGGCTTGGTGCAAAGACGGCCAATTCCATGCCGCGCTCAGTAGCGGTCAGCGGGGATTTTCCTGCGCGAATCAGCTCCGACCATTGGCGCATCAAGAGGGCTTTCATTTGCTCAAGACTTCCGTTTAATGAATCGCCCCGGGATTCAAAATCTTCGAATCCGCTTGAGATCGCGGTTTCATATTCTTTCAGTTCATTAAGATCGCCGGTCAGGACATCGGTGATTTCGGGGTGCAAGTTGATAAGCGTATTCAACGACTGCCCGAAAATTTTATCCTTTGCCAAATAGATCGCGTTTTTGGATTTAGGCTGTCCCAGTCGAACGGCCGCGATCGCGGCTAACGCTTCTTGTGTTTTTGCGCCCTTTACGCGTGGAACAAAAGCTTTGTCCTCGATGGCCAATGCCCATTTCCATAAAAAGAAATCCGAGGTCGACAGCGGGATATCTTTGGTTAGATCTTCAATCACGGCTTGATTGTGCGCTTCCTGTAAGGAGGCGCGGCCCGGGCGCAAGCGTAGGCCGGTCACAATATCGATGCCGGTCAATTGTTCCGTAAAGGAGCGCTCGTAGCCTTGATAGTTCGGCCCGTCGACATCGGGGGTACAGCCCGAGGCTGTGGTGTCCTCGGTAACGGCCGTGAATCCGCAAATACGGGGATTGGCCTTGGGATATTTATTCACGCTGGATACGGAGAGCTTATGAAAGCCGCCCGAATAGCACTGGCTCATCGCGAAGACGACGCGGCCCGCAGTCACTTTTTGGTCCAGGAGTCCAAGCAGCTTGTCTTTCGAAAGGCAGCGTTGTTGCGCGGCGACTTCATTGACGTCGCCCGACTCCAAGTCGGAAGCAAAACCCCATAAATCGATGCAGTTATTTTCATAAGAGGTGTCGTAGGAGCCGTCGCTTTTCACGAAGGGCATGCCATGATCGCTCACCAACAGGAAAAAATTTTCGCTCGTCTTCATTTGCGAAAGTTTGGGCTGCAGAAAATAATTTGTGACATTCTCTTGCGTGGCGGCCGAATTGCCGGCCAGGACGCCGGGAATCATGGTCTCAATGTCTAAGCCGTTCGACTTTGTCGAGCGGTGGGTGTCGGCCAAAACCAGCGGGGCGTCCAAGCGGTTGCCGGCGCCGAACATCACCGTCGGCTGGCTGCCGGGAAAACGCAGGCCGAGATCATCGAACAATGTTTTTGTTTGGAGATACTGCGAGTGATGATTGCTGAGCGGAGTTCCGCCGCCGCTCAACACCAAAATCTGATCTGCGTTCACCAAGGGAGCGACACCGGTCAGCAAGAGAGCGAGGGCGATCTTCTTCATGTGAAGATTAATACAGGGCGCCCCTCCCATTTACAATATGGCGACCCAGCGATTGCAGATTTTGGAGATGTGACTAAGTTTGTGACGGACGGCAGATCGCGGTAACGATCAACCGTAATTGTTGATCCGCGCGCAACATTTTGGGGTGGCAGCGGAAGGCCTCACCTTCGGATTCGGTCACCAACGGGTAATCGACCGGTGCCTCATCGTAACCGCGTCGATCGAGCGGGGCGGGCAACCGTTCCGACTTGGGGATTGAGATACTTATAAATCGTCCCTCGCAGGAACCCTTTACCAACTGATCGCCGGGTCGGCAGGCCGCCTCAAGCAAACCGCCCATCGAGTTCACGAAGCCTGCGCGGCCGACCTTATAGGTCGCCGTCTCCGCATATGAATTCAGTGAAACTGTACAAAAGATCAACACAGGGCTGAGATAGGCAAAAATCTGGAAACGGCGATTCATATGGCGGACCTCGGGTATATGCCCGGGTAAATATCCAATAAGCGTGCCGGTTCAGTTGGTGGGGCGAAGCGAGGTCAGAAGAGTCTTTACCTTCGAGTGCATCATGATGATGTCGGGATTTGAGCTCAAGTATTCGGTGTAGTGAGTCCAAAAATCCGTGGTGATAAGACCCATGGGTTTCTCAAGTGCGGTCAGCACTTCGTTGGCGACCCGGTTCGCATCTTGATTACTGAGCGAAGGCGTTTCGTCGATGATGGTGTCGATGTTCACGATCAATTGCGAAATCACGCGCAGCCAAGCCAAAGCCGGGTCTTGCAAAGAGGCGTTGAGCAATTCATAAGGAGTGAGTTTACGCCCCTCCGCCTGCTCCAATTTCTTTGCCTCAAGCATCAGAAGAGCTTTATGCAGCTCCATAAGACTCTTGCTGAGATCGT
The DNA here is from genome assembly GCA_964628445.1 of uncultured Pseudobdellovibrionaceae bacterium. Taxonomy (GTDB): domain Bacteria; phylum Bdellovibrionota; class Bdellovibrionia; order Bdellovibrionales; family UBA1609; genus JALHOQ01. The sequence goes on from CAZVOP010000049.1 coordinate 20,491, forward strand.
TGAAGTTCTTTTTTAAGTTCGCGCTCATAGACAATCAGATTAAACCGCGAAGGCGCCGACATTCAACCAGATTGGGGCAAAATTCCCGCGCAGGGGCCGATTCCAACTCCCAATAGGGCCTGTTGACCTGTACTTGCTGGCGTAAATATTGAAATGCTGAAGAAACCGGCAAGTCCCTGGAGGTTTCAAGTGGCGCGCGGAGGAATTTGGAAAGGCTCGATCAGTTTCGGATTGCTCAATATACCGGTGAGTTTGCAGACCGCCAAAGAGGGCAAGGAGCTGCATTTTCAAATGCTCGACTCCAAAGATTTTTCACCGATCAAATACAAAAAAATCAACGCCAAGACCGGCAAAGAAGTTCCTTATTCCCGCATCGTTAAGGGTTACGAGTATGAGCCGGATCAATACGTCATCATGTCGAAACAAGATTTTCAGGCGGCAAACCCCGTGGCCACGCAAACTCTCGATATCGAGGATTTTGTCCCGCTCGAAGATATCGACTTGATGATGTTCGACCGGCCCTACTATCTGGTCCCGCAAAAGGCGGGGACGAAGGGCTATTTTTTACTGCGGGACGCGCTCAAGAAGGTTAAGAGAATCGCGATCGGAAAAATCGTGATTCGCACTAAACAACATTTGTGCGCGGTCATGGTGCGCGGGGACTATTTGATTTGCGAGCTTCTGCGCTTTGGCCACGAAGTTTTGGACACCGATGAGGTGGACCTGCTGAGCGGCACGTCCAAGTCAGCCAAGTATAATCCTAAGGAATTGAAAATGGCTGAAGAACTGATCGACGGCATGACTTCCGATTGGGAGCCGAAGAAATACAAGGACACTTATTACGACGACATTATGAAGCGGGTTAAAGCTAAAATTAAAGCCGGCAAAAGCCATGTGATCGAAGAGCCGGATGAAGAGATTGGCAAGGTCGAGCCTTCGAAGGTTATTGATCTGCTGCCTTTGTTAAGAAAAAGCCTGGAACAAAAGGGAGGCAAAGCCGGAAAAAAGCCTTCTCGGGCAAAAAAGAAAGTGAAAGGTAAAGCTCATGAGGCCTCTCGCCGAGTACACGCGTAAACGCAATTTTCGTATTACGGCTGAGCCGGGCGCCAAGGTTCCTAAGCGCAAGCGTTCCACCAAGCAAAAGCCCTTGCTCTTTGTCGTGCAAGAGCACCATGCCTCGCATTTGCATTATGATTTCCGTCTTGAATGGAACGGCGTTTTGAAAAGCTGGGCGGTGCCGAAGGGCCCGTCGCTCGATCCGTCGCAAAAGCGCTTGGCTGTTGAAGTTGAAGACCACCCTTATGATTACGCGAAATTCACCGGCACCATTCCCGCCGGCCAATACGGGGCCGGCGAAGTCTACCGCTGGGATATGGGAACATGGATGCCGAAAGGCGATGTCGATCAAGGGCTGAAAAAAGGCCGGCTCGAGTTCACTCTTAAAGGTAAGAAGCTTAAAGGCGATTTTGTTCTGGTGCGCACAGGCCGAAGGGCTTCCAAACCAAATTGGTTGTTGATCAAAAGACATGACGATTACGCCCGCGAAGACATGAAACTCGCAGCCATAAGCCTTCCTGAATTTATTCCGCCCCAGCTCGCGCAGCTGGTCACCAAACCGCCCCTGGGCGAAGATTGGATTCACGAAATCAAATTCGACGGCTACCGGATTCAGGCTCATATCCATAACGGCAAAGTGAAGCTTTACACACGCAAAGGCCTGGATTGGACCACCAAGTATTCCATTCTGGCCAAAGCGTTGGAAAAGCTGAAGGTCGAAAGTGCGGTGCTGGACGGCGAAGTCGTTTGGCAAGACGACAAGGGTCGTAGCGACTTCCAGCTTCTGCAAAATGCCATGAAGGCCGAAAAAACAAATTCACTTTTATATTGGGTTTTCGATCTCATGTATTTGAACGGGGACGACTTGACTTCGCTGCCGTTGATTTCGCGCAAGGATCGCTTAGCGAAAATCCTTAAAGGCGCAAAGGGTGATCATATCCGCTTCAGCGAACACTTTCGCGGCGCAGGCGACAAGATGATCAAGGCCAGTTGCCAAATGCACTTGGAAGGAATTGTTTCAAAGCGGGTGGATGCCCCGTATGTTCCGGGCCGGCACGACGATTGGGTCAAAGCCAAATGCGTAAAACGCCAAGAGTTTGTGATTGGAGGATTCTCCGATCCGGAAGGCTCACGGACCTCTTTTGGATCGCTGTTGCTTGGCGCCTACGAGAGCGGAAAATTGAAGTATGTCGGGAAGTGCGGAACCGGATTCAATCGGATATCGCTACGAGATGTGGGGGCCAAGCTGCGCAAGCTCGAGGCCAAGAAATCGCCTTTCGAATTGAACGCTCCTAAGGGCCGCGGACTGCATTGGGTAAAACCCAATTTGGTTTGTGAGGTTTCTTACGCGGAAATGACTCAGGGCGGGCACTTGAGAGTTCCGGTATTCAAAGGCTTGCGCGTGGATAAATCGCCGAAGGCCATCGGCATTGAAAAGCCGAAAAAGGTAAAGGGGGATCATGTGATAAAATCCGCGCATTCCCGGGGCGATATTCACATCAGCCATCCCGACCGAATCATTTTTGAAAAAGAGAGGCTCACCAAGCTTGACGTCGCGAAGTATTATGATGCCGCCGCCGATTGGATTCTTCCTCATATCGCCAACCGGCCGTTGGCTTTGGTCCGCTGCACGCAAAATTCGACCACGGCTTGCTTCTTCTCGAAACACTTCAGGCAACGGTTACCCGAACACATCGTCGAGATTCCGGAAAAGGGCAGTGAACCTTGGATCACCGTCGATTCGCGGGAAGGCCTGCGCCAATTGATCCAATGGGGAACTTTAGAGATTCACCCGTGGAACACGCACGCGGAACACATCGACAATCCCGATCAGATCGTCATGGATTTCGACCCCGACGGCGATGTCGATTTCGGCATCGTTAAGGAAGGCGCGCTTGAGCTTCGCGAGTTGCTCAAAAAACTCGGGCTTAAAAGTTTTGTAAAAGTGACCGGCGGCAAAGGACTGCATGTGCAGTTTCCGATTGAACCGCTTTACGATTGGGATTCCGTTAAAAATTTCAGCAAAACTTTGGTGCAAGAATTTGTCAGCCGCTATCCCGATCTTTACACGGCCAACATGTCAAAAAAGGTGCGTAAGGGAAAAATATTTTTGGATTACCTGAGGAACGGCCGGGGCTCAACAGCCATCGCGCCTTATGCATTACGCGCACGCGCGAAAAGCGCGGTGGCGATGCCGATCACTTGGGAAGAACTCGGCAAACTTAAAGCCGCCAATGTGTACACTCTGAAAAAAGCGCTCGAGGTTTTCAAGCGCCGCAAGCCGGATCCATGGAAGGACTATTTTCGCATAAAGCAGAAGATAGCCCTTCTCCCTTAGATCAATTGATCGAGCAGTAAAAGCCGCGGCCGTAGTTGCCGTTACGAAGAGCTACGTCGATCGTCTTCGTGCCGGAAGATTCCGCGATCACGTTAGGCGTGCTTAAATAGGCGTTCACGGTGATCGGATTGCGCTTATCGCGCGTGCTGAACAAAAGGTTAAGAGTCAAAAGGTGACCGTCATAATTCATGCGGTAGCTGCCGCGCCAAACTTCATATGGATAGTGTGCGTTCGGAAAATTCATATCCTGCTCAAAGATCACTTTGGTTGCGGGAATATCCACACCATTTTGCCAGCCGCAAAAGTTGCCGCCGCAAGAATAAGCTTTGGGCGTGCAGTTGACGTCGGCCTCATGAGCAAAGGCTGAAAACCCTGCGGTCGAGAGCAAAAGAGCGATAAAAAATTTCATATAACCCCCCGGTTAGAAAAGAGTCTTTCACCGGGAGTTAAAGGGGATCAAGGCTTTTATGATCGAGAGTATACGATCAGATGAACAAATTGACGCACAGCCTACAGGCAGCGCAAAGACTTCCACTTATCCAATTGCTCGCCAAGCTTTACCGCAAGCTTGTGGCCGACTTCGCCAATGTGAACGTCGGTGGCTTTGGCCACGAAGTTCTCGGCTTTCGAGGTGATGTTGATCACGCCCTCAATAAGACCATTGGTGAGGGTGAACGTAACATTCAAAAAGGACTGGTGAGGTGACTTCAAGTGCAACTCGCTCAGCAAGATGTCCAAAGCCGATTTCACATCATGGGTCGGTTCAAAACCCGCATAACGGATTTTCACGTCTTCAGATAGCATCAAAACCTCCTAGGTCAGCAGCCGTCCTCAAAAAAGACAGGCGGCTCATGTTCTTTAGCTTAACAGACAATGGGGGGAATGCCTGCGCAAAAAATACTTATCTGAGGTATGAGCGCATCTTTTGTCAATCCGCTTGGAATTTTTTATGTGTATGTGTAGATCCAAGGCATGACTCACGAGAGCTTACTTAAACATCTTCAGGCTAACCCGTTCGTTCTCGCCCCAATGGCGGGAATCACGGACCGTCCGTTTCGCACATTCATGCGGGAGATGGGCTGTGGCGCCGTCATTAGCGAGCTGGTGAGTTCGACCGGGCTCAAGTACTCCTCGCAAAAAACCATGCGCTTGATGGAGTTCGATTCGAGCCAGCATCCTGTAGGCATACAATTGTTTGGTGAGAATTTAGAGCATCTGAGCGAAGCCGCGAAAATCGTCGAACAATTGGGCGCCGATTTTGTCGATCTGAATTTCGGCTGTCCCGTTCCCAAGGTCGTGAGCAAGGGCGCCGGATCCGCTTGTTTAAAGGATCTTGGAAAATTGCGCGATGTAATCCGCGCGACCAAGGCGGGTGTCCAGATTCCCGTGACCATCAAGGTGCGCACAGGTTGGGACGCTCACACCCGCAATACCGACCAAGTGGCGCAAATCGCTTTTGACGAAGGCGTGACTTGGGTCGCGATTCACGGGCGCACGCGTGCCGCGGCTTACACCGGGCTCGCCGATTGGGATTATATCGGTGAGGTCAAAGCCAAGAGTCCGCTTCCCATTCTCGGAAACGGCGATTTGAATACGAGCCGGTTGGCGCTTGAGCGTATGAAGACAACGGGTTGCGATGGCGTGATGATTGGGCGCGGATGTTTAAAGAATCCACGCATCTTTTTGGAATGCCGGGGGCTTCAGGCGGACATGAGTCTTAGTGTGATTTTGGAGAGATTGCTCACCCATCTTGAGGCTTTTTACGACGAACGTTTGGTGTTGATCCAAATGCGCAAGTTCGCCGCTTGGTATTCGGCGGGGTATCCCGATGCCGCGATATTTCGCAAAGATCTTTTTCAATTGCAGAGCAAGGAGCAAGTGATCGGACGGATCCAGGGATTTTTCGACGGCTTAATTCATGTTCCGCAAACCGACACCAGCCACGAAGCGTTTCTTATGGGCGGGCATGGCTAGTTTTCTAGGTCGCCGGGCGGCTCACTGACCGCAGGCAGCCCTTCAGATTCGGCGGGCGCGGCCGGGGCAGCCGCATCCTCCTCGATGATTTCCTCGAGTGATTCTTCATCCAAGCTTAGATCTTTCGACGATACGAAAGGCGCATCCAAACTGTGCGACGGAGTTCCCTCGAATGAGTTCATTGTTAAACCATACCAGGGAAAGTCGTTAAGATGATCGACCGCGGTTTGATAAGCGGCCGGCGAAAGCTTTC
>CAZVOP010000050.1:0-25915 GCA_964628445.1 uncultured Pseudobdellovibrionaceae bacterium
GTTCGGCTTGTTGCCTCACCAGTCTTGTCGCCTGTGTTGATTGGTTCGCCTTCCGGCTCACTGTTCGCTTCGCTCACGTCCATATCCCGAACTCTGTTCGGGTTGCTCCCTCACCAATCATGTCGCCTGTGTTGATTGGCTCGCCTCCGGCTCGCTGTTCGCTTCGCTCACGTCCCGCCTCCGGCGGCTGCTCACCCCGCCTTTAGGACTTCGCTTAGCTTGGTGATCATTTCTGTATTGAATCCGCCTTGGCTTTTTATTTTTTGCAGAGCTTCTTCTGGCGAGAGGATTGGCTTTCCCATCTCAAACTTCGTGAGCTCCTCAAATTCGTCCGCGATCGCAAGGAGCTGGGATTCCGGCCGGATCTTCGCCTCGGGCAAGCCAAGAGGATAACCCGTACCGTCCAGGCGCTCGTGATGCTGCAAGATCATCGTCTGTACACTTTGCGAAAGGACGATCTTTTTATCTTTCACAAGATTTATCGAGTGTTCCGGGTGGCGCTGATAGGCCTTGCGCTCTTCCTCGCTTAACCGGCTTAACGGCTTTGTCGTGATTCTCGAGGATAGCAAAGACAAACCGATATCGTGAAATAGACCGGCCATGGCCAGTTCCTCGGGCTTACCGACTCCCGTCGCCATTGAAAACAAGGCCGCGATCGTCGACACATTGGAGAGATGCGAATACGAACCCGCCGAATCGCCCAAAGCTTTGGAGATTCGCTCATACCAACTGCCTTGATCCGACTGCGACAGGAATGATTTCACAATCTCGCCGGCCGTCGCCATAGTTTGTTTACCATCTTCAAAGCCCACGCCCTCTTTGGTGCTGAAGATTCCCGTCATGAGCTCGCGTACGGCCTCCTGCAGGCGTTCGGCTTTTTCGGTTGCGCTTATTCCTCCGCCGACGGACGAAAGCTCTTTCAGCTTGGAGGCCGAATGTTCATAGAACTTCGGCATCTGATCGAGAGGAACAAATAAAAATCCTATGTTGTGGGATTTCAATTTGTCGACACGGGCGGCATCGATCTGCTTTCCGGCGGATGAATATCGTATATACCTTTTATTTACAGGAAGAAACAGGTACATATCGAAATCCAAAGTTTGACCGGGCTGAATATCGATCATCTTGACGGATTTAAAGACCGCCATTTTCTTTAGGGTAATGAGGACCGAATCAAGTGCGTACGAAAAATCTTTGACATCGAAAGGGAATAAAAACGCGTCATTAAAACCGTTCTTTACATAGTCGTGGCGGTCAAAACCGGATTCGCGCGAATCATGAGAATAAAAAATCGGGGTTTCGGTCATAAGTCCGCGCATGGCTTGGGCGATTTCAATGACCCTAATTCCTTCAAGCCCCGCTCCGACCACCGCGATATGAAAGGCCGCGATCTCCGGGTCATCCAGAAGTTGCAAAAAGGCTTCGCAAGATTGGATCCGTATCGTTTTCGCGGGCGTGATACGGCCGATCGCGATCTCGGCGACAAAATCGCTCACCCCTATCAATAAAAGCCTGATCGCTACGTCCGCCATGGAGTCACTTTAAGCCGCGTGTTTCTTATGCACGACTTCGAGTTGCGTTTTCAGTGCATCCATCGTGAATGGCTTGACGATGTAGCCGCTCACGCCCACCTGCAGGGCTTCCGCCACTTGGTGACCTTCGGACTCGGCGGTCAGAAGGATGAAAGGCGTTTTTTGAAACCGCCCTTCAGCGCGAACCCGCTTGAGAAGATCCATGCCCGAGGAATTCGGCATATTCCAGTCCGAAACGATGAGGCTGATGGCAATCTTTGAGTTGGTCAGAGCTTCCCATGCCTTTGCGCCGTCGGAAGCCTCAAGAAAATCGGAGAAGCCCAACTCCTTAAGCGATTTGCTGACGAGTTTGCGCATGGTCATCATATCGTCGACGATCAAAATTCTGCTGTTGGCTTCGAACATATTTGCTCCTTTGTTCAATTTTTCTCGGTTCCAATTTCCATAAAAAACACCGAATCTTCCGTCTTAAAGGGAAGCACGATGGAATCGTGCGACCCCGAGTGATCTATCTTGAGGTTCGGGCCCCGCACCACCGAGGGCAGAGCCTTATCGATCGTGTGCCCGTTTTCATTTAAAACTTTCTTGGCGTGACCAAAAATCATATTGAGCAGTTCGGCCGCCCCGTCTTTGAGATCGTCGGTGATCTCGGAAAACTCTTCTCCGAGCATCTTCGACATCAAGCCAAGAAATACTTTTTCCGGAAAGCAAATGGCGATGCTGCCCTTAAAGCGCTGACTGGTGATGCCGATGATCCCGGCGATATCGGTCTGACATTTAAAATCCTCCTTGCCCTTAAGCATCGGGGCCGCGGCCGTAATTCGCGTTTGGCATTGCACGTTCAAAACATGGATCGTTCCTTCGATAAAAGGATTGATGAAGGCGACATCCAGTTTTGGTGCGGATTTACCGGGCGCGGCGGTGCCGCGGATTTCGTTGAGATCGAATATCGGCTTGACGATGCTGTCCATGCCTTCGGCTCTGATCAGTTGATGCACAGAAGGAACTTGTGAAAGAAGGTAGAACTGCTTTTTTTGTTTTCGTAGCTCCAGCCCAAAAGGACTTAAGGCCCTGATGGCCTTGAAGCCAAAATCATAGTTTTGAATATCGATCAGAATGCCTTCAAACTGGGCGTTCTTTTCGATCTCTTTACGCAGATCCGACGCCAGGCTTTCGGCAACACCGCCGGTCAGCTCCGACTTCAAACGATAGGTAATTAAAAATTTATCGCGCAACTTTTCAAACGACATTCAGCACCTCATGCAGCTTTCCGGCTCTCGAGAAAATAAAGAATTTCTTTCGGGATTTTGCTAAGTGACGCCACCTTTTCGACGGCGCCGATTTCATAAGCGACACGCGGCATTCCATAAACAACGCTGCTCTCTTCATCCTGTCCGATGGTTCTGGCGCCCACGTTGCGCATCGCCAGCAAACCCTTGGCGCCGTCGGCGCCCATTCCGGTCAGAATCACGCCCACACTGCTTTTGCCCACGACCGAGGCAACGGAATTAAAAAGATAGTCGACCGAGGGCTTATGGCGGCTAACCGGAGGGTCATCGGTGATGCGAACACAAAAACCGGCGGATGTCCTAGCCACTTTCATTTGCCGGCCGCCGGGCGCGATAAGCACTCTGGAAATTTGAAGTTCGTCTCCGTCTTCGGCCTCTTTGACCTCGAAGGGGCAAAGGTCATTCATACGAAGCGCAAACGCTTTTGAAAACACCGGTGGAATGTGTTGAACGATTACGGTGGGGGGAATTTTTGCCGGCATGGCGCACATGACGCTCTTAAGGGCCTCGGTGCCTCCGGTGGAGGCTCCGATCGCCAGCACTTTGCGGAAGTCCAAATCGCCGCGAAACGCACTTTGCGAAGGGCCTGATGCGGAATGCCTGATCACTTTCGCGAACGAAGCTTCTTTTACCTTTTCACGAATCAACGGGCTAATTACGGGAAGCTCGGAAAGCGACGGCTTTTGGATGTAGTCGACCGCTCCCAGCTCTAAAGCCCGGAACACTTCATTGCCTTCCTGAAAATGTAACGAAGAGATCATCACTACGGGGATCGGGTTGACGGGCAAAAGTTTGGCCAGCCATTCCACCCCGGACATTCCCGGCATGTGAATATCAAGCGTAATAACGTCGGGGCGAATCTTCTCGATGAATTTTGCGGCTTCGAACGCGTCGCAGGCGAATCCCACGATCTCCAGCCCGGGGTCCTCTTGTAAAATACGTTTTAAAAGTTCGCGAATGGTCCGCGAATCGTCGACGATCAAAACCTTGCGTTTGCTCATTGCCGGCGGCTCGCCAGGGCTTGCGCTAGGCTGGATATCCGCGACCTGTAAGCGCCCGCTGCCGGTATGAAAATGAACTTTTCGTCCTTTGCCGCCGCCGACCGCTTCACCGATGACGGCAATCCCGTGCGCTTTAAGAATGGCCTTTGCGGTCTTTATATTTTCACGGCCGACGTCGAAAGCCTTTTCAACGCCGTCGATTTCGGAGGCGCCGCCGACAATCTTCGCGGTGAAATGACGGGCGGGCTCGCCGGTCAGGCCTTCTAACTCGCGGATCAACGCAGGGATGGCGATATCGCCATAGCGGAAATCTTCATCCTGACCGTAGCGCGAGAGAGACGCCGGGTGCGCGTAGTGAATCATGCCGCCCGCCGAATGGCTTTGTGAAATAAGGCAAACCGAAACACAGGATCCCAATACCGTTGAGATAATGATCGGCTCCGGACTCGCGATCAGCTCTCCGATATTTAAATGGTAGGTCAAGACTCCTGTGCTCAATCAAGGCCTTTCTTATAAACGGAAGGACCTGAGGCCTTCCAGTTATGGCTGATGCCCTGAAGCGATTCGGAGTGGCCGATGAAAAGATGGCCGCCGCCTTTGACCGTCGAATGCAACTTCCGCTGCACAAAATCGATACTTTCATGGCCGAAGTAAATAAGAACGTTACGGCACAAAACAAGATCGAAGACAGCATCGCCCGGCGCCGTCTTATCGATAAGATTATGCTGCTTAAAAACGATTTTCTCTTTGAGGTGGCGCTTGATTCGAAACCATCCCCTCGCCTCACTCTTGCCTATGTCGATGCAAGACTGCTGATATTCAGAGGGGATCTCAGATTTTTTTGCCATCGAATAAACCGCATTCTGCGCGACGTCCAGAACGTTGGTGTCGATATCGGTGGCAAGAATTTTAAAATCGCGGTCCTTCGGCAAATACCGGCTTAAAACCATGGCCAATGTGTACGGTTCTTCGCCCGTCGAAGAGGCGGCCGACCACACCTTGAAAGTCTTTTGCGATGTCTTCAGCCATGCTGGAAGTATTTCGGTGACAAGATAATCGAAATGCTTCGCTTCCCTGAAGAAATCCGTTTTATTGGTCGTTAAAAGATTGGTGAAGATTTCCCACTCGGGATCGGCTTTGTTTAAGGTTTGCAGTAAGCCGCGGTAGTCCCCGTACGATTCAAGGCCATTCGCCGCCAAGCGCGACCGCAACCTTGTCTTCACCAAATCATTTTTTGCCGGCTTAAGGACAATCCCCGCCCGGTCGCTAATCGCCGAGCAGAAATACCTTAAGTCTTCTTCCGATAAGTCCGGGGTGGACCTTCCGCCCCAGACATTGTGTTGAGCTGCCGACATCCTAAACGTCCTGAAATCCATCGCTCTCGTAGCCGGGCGCACTTCCAGAAGCCTTCTTTATCACGACATTTGCGCCATTCTGAGGGGACGGTTTCGGGCCCTTCATATGCACAACATTTGTCGGCGGCTTAATCGCCGCCGTGCGCGCCAGCTTCGGGGTCACGGCACGGGCGTCAAAAGTTTGCGCCTGCCCGTTTCCGCCGTTCACGGTCAACACAAGTTGGCTCACCGCTCCCTTTAAGGATTCAGCCTGAGCCGAAAGCTCTTCCGCCGCCGAAGCACACTCTTCCGAAGTCGCGGCATTTTGCTGGGTCATTTGATCCAGCTGAGTCATGGCTTTGGTGATTTCCGCACAACCGCGCGATTGCTCTTGGCTGGCCGAAGCAATTTCAGACGCCATGCCCGAAACGCGGGTCACGTTCTCGACCACGGCCTCGAAAACCGCACCGCACTCGCGCGTGACCTCGGCACCGGTATCGACATTCTTTTTGGTGTCGGCGACCATTTGATTCACTTTATTGATGCTCTCTTCAAGAAGCGAGGCGATCTCTTCGGCGGCGGCACCGCTCATGCGCGCCAAATTCCCGACCTCTTCAGCCACTACCGCAAAGCCTTTTCCGTGTTCGCCCGCGCGCGCCGCTTCAACGGAAGCATTGAATGAGAGAAGTTCCGTCTTATTGACGATGTCGTTAATAACCTTCGTCTTCTTATCGATCTGCTCGATCACCTTAACGGTTTCGGCCATGCCTTCGCTGCTGCGATTGATGGCTTCCATCGACTCAATCATCTTTTGAATGACCTGTTTCCCTTCGCTCACGGCGTCTTGCGATTTGGAAGACGTTTGTGCCGCGGAGCTCGCGTTTTCGGTGTTCTTAGCAACCATCGAGTTCATCTCTTCGATCGAAGCCGCGGTCTCTTCAAGCGAAGCGGCTTGCTCGGTCGCCGCTTGCGAAAGCTCTTCGGACGACGAAGCGATTTGCGTAGCGGCTCCGCTCACCTGGATGGAGCTGTCGGACAGATTCTTAACGACATCCGAGATCGCCCGGGTCACTGCACGCAAGACGAAAAAGGCGATGAGAATCGAGCTGAGAATCGAGAACGTCGAAATGATCAACCCCACCCAAATGGCACGGCTTGATTCAGCATCCGCCGAAGCCGACCTCTCACTCAATTGCCCGCTGGTTAGATCACTGAGGGTCTCAATCTGTTCACGCATGGGAACAACATAGGTATGCCTGGCGGCGACATATAAGGAGGCGCCTTCATCAACTTTGTTGTTTGCGGCCAATGCGCGCACCTTTTTCATCTCGGATAAATACTTATTGTAGGCATTGACGTATTCGCCCAGGATAGCCTTGCCTTTTTCCGAAGCTAAGGCGCGATAAGCTTCGATGTCCTTTTCTTGCTTAGCCGTCATCTCTTCGAAATCTTTGATATTGGCCTTCAGCTCTTCGGGACTATGGATAATAAGCGCTTCCGAAGCGATGAGCGAAATGCGTCTTTGGTTGTCCTTTATGATAAAGCTCAGTTGATTCCTCTTAACGACATTTCCGGTCACCTCATTCATACTTGTGCGCAGGTCCAATAAACTATGAATGCTGAAGGCGGTGCTGACTACGAATGCGAAGGCAAGAAGCCCCACGATACTCCAAATCTTTTTATTCAAACTCCAATTGCTCATAGACGATCCTCTTTCTTTATTTAGTTTTTAAGCTGCTAATTTTTGAATTGAATTTTTGACGGCGCTGACGTCCTGGACGCTGAGTGCCGCCCGGATATCCAAAATTAAAGTGATTCGATTATCTCTACGCGCGATCCCAGTCAGATACTGGTCCCTGGCCGAAAGGGTGTCGGGGGGCGGGCTAACGTCCTCGGGCTGAAAAGCCAGAACATTGTTGATCCGGTCGACAATCACACCCAAGCAAAGCGCCGGATCCAAATCGAGAATGATGATCGATGTTTTCGGTCCGTCTTCGATTTTGGGCAACTGCAGCTTGGAGCGCAGATCCAAAATTGAAATCACTTGACCGCGCAGATTGATGATTCCCTTAAAATAGGAGGGCGTCTGCGGAATAGGGGTCGGCTCGCTCATCTGGATGACCTCCTTCACTTGGAGAAGAGGCACGGCATACTGCTCTTTTCCCAATAGGAATGCCAGATAACGGTTGCTTGTGTCCGCCTGCCTTGCTTTCGCGGGTTTCTTACTTTCTTCATTGCTCATGCAGCCTCCAGTTTGGCTTGTGTTTTGATGAGTTCAAATAAGTCCAAAATTAAAGCGGGACGCCCATCGCCCAAAATCGCCGAACCCATCACCCCGATTTTTCCTCTGAGCTCACTGCCCAAAGGTTTAATAACAATTTGCTGCTGACAGACGATTTGGTCGACAAGAACGGCGAACGCCGCGCGACTGCTGTCCCTGATAATGAGAGCGTTAAGAAGCCACGCCGGCTTTTGTTCTTTCTCATTCCTCTTCATCAACGAAGCCAAGCGGAACGCCGGAAGCGTTTCTTCGCGCAAAGTCAAAAGCTCGGACCGTTCATATACAAAATTTATTTCGCCCTCGTGCGGGCGAAAGAATTCGCTGATCTGTGCCAGAGGGATGACGTATTTCTCGGTGCCGATGCGGATGACCACGCTGTCAATAATCGCCAAGGTCAGCGGGAGGAAAATGCGAAAGCATGTTCCCTTTCCCAATATCGTTTCGATTTCGACATTTCCTTGTAGAGCGGCGATGTTGGTTCGCACCACGTCCATTCCGACGCCGCGGCCGGAAACATCCGTAACCTGTTCTTTGGTGGAAAATCCCGCGGCGAAGATCAACTGATAGGCTTGCTCGGGTGTCAAGCTCGCGTCAGCGGCCAGGATTCCTTTCGCCTTGGCTTTAGCGATTAGTTTTTCCGCATCCAGGCCCTTGCCGTCGTCACGCACTTCAATAACCACATGGCCCGCACGATGAGACGCCGACAAGTAAACGTTGCCGGTCACCGGCTTTTTCGCGCCCTCGCGGCCGGCCGAGTCTTCCAATCCGTGATCGACGGCATTGCGAACGATGTGCACCAAGGGATCGGCGATCTGCTCAAGTACGGTTTTGTCGATCTCCGTTTCCTCGCCGCTAAGATGAAGTTGAACGCTCTTGCCTAAAGCTTGCGAGGTATCGCGCACGATCCTTTCCATTTTCTGAAAGGTTTGTTTGATAGGCAGCATGCGTAAGCCCATCGATATATTCTGAGTTTCTTTAATGATTTTCGACATCGCGCTCACCGTTTCACGCATCAATGTCGAGATTGAGTCGCCGCCGTCGACGGTCTGCTGGACCATCACCGCCTGAAGAATCGAAAGTTCACCCACGTTGTTGAGTAGTGTTTCGATACGCGAAAGACTGACACGGATATTCTCGTCTTTGCTTTTGACGGGGGCCGCTCGAGTGGCGGAAGCGCTGGCGATGAGCATCTCCGCGGGGCGCTCTTCGCAATGAGAGGCCGTTGCATCTTCTTGTCTATTTTCCAATGCCCGTCCGACCTCTTCGGTCAACTGGGCATTCTTATAGTTGGCACTAAGGTCCGCTTGCAAAGCGTCGATCGTTACAATCAAATAGTCGTTGCAACGCAAAAGAAGATCCACGATCGTTTTTGAGATCTGAAGTCTTTTCTCCTTCAGCTCCAACATCAGGGATTCCAATTTGTGAGTGAACTCGGCAAGATCGCTAAAGCCCACCGCCCCGGAAGAACCTTTTAAGTTGTGCGCAAGCCGGAAAAGCTGGCTTAAATTTTCAGGATCATCGGCGGATTTCTCAAGATTCAGAAAACACCTTTCGGTATTTACCAAGAGTTCTTTAGCTTCAGCCAAAAAATCTCTTTTTATTTCGCTTTCGAAATCATCCATTAAGAAATCACCTTATAATATTTAGTCAAGATGCCAGATGGACGAATGTACGCCGTCCCAATTCCTTATCGTGAGTAGTCCGAAAAACATATCCATGGTTCGGGTCAATTTATTTACTTAACGGGCAAATTCATAAGCGCACCTTGTCGAAGATACATTTTGAAAATTAAAACCAGCCTAGTTAAATTTTGAAACCGCCGATATACTCTCATAAGAGAAAAGAAAATTTGGTGAGAAGAATATGACTCCAGAAAATAATAAAGAAATGCCAATATTCCAGTTCGGAAGAACGGACTGCATATCGAGCGAGCGCTTCGCTTTTAATTCGGCGCGAGCCGACATTGAATGGCATGCACATGAAAATGGACTCTTCGGATCGATTGAGTCCGGATTGTTCGAACTTCACACGCTGAGCGGATGCCAAGTTTTTTCGCCGGGTGTTTTAGTGTACATCCCGCCGCACCTTCCGCACGTTGGGAAGGCAACGAGTGATTGTGTCTGTGGCTGGTCCATTAATCTGCCGAAAGAACGCACCGCTCTTTTGCCGAGCGAACTCACGGCCTTTCAAAGCTCTGAATTGATATTGGCATTTTGCCACAAAATCTTATCGTGGGGAAACTTTGCCGAGGAAACCCCCACGCAAAAACGTCTGGTTTCCGCGTTTCTTGATGAACTGCAGAATCTAAAACAGGTAAATCAAATGAGCGCTCCGTTTCCAAATAGCGAAGCCTTGGCGGCCGTGGCGAAAAGTATTATGGAAAATCCAGGCGACATGCGGTCACTCGACTATTGGGCAGGAGTCTCGGCTATGTCCAGACGTTCATTCACCAGGCGATTTAAAGAAGAAACCGGACTTACTTTTACGGTCTGGCGACAGCGAATAAAAATTATTGCCGCGCTAAAAATGCTGGCCGCGAAGAAATCCAACGCGGAGATAGCCTTTGCGCTCGGTTACAAAAACACCAGCACATTCAATCTTCTGTTCAGCAAACAATTCGGTCTGCCGCCGGCCCAATATATGCGCGCGAAGAACGAAGCTACAGAGGGAAAGTCAGACCGGTGAAAAAGCCCATACCCGTGGCTTTAACCGTGCCGTTCGAAAGCGTGATGTATTGGACTCCCGTGACCATCGAAAGGCCCCACACCTCATAGATCGACTGCACTAACAATCCCGGCCCTGAAAGCGAGTAAACACCGTTCGTACCGTTGAAAAGATATTGATTGAGTCCCGCGCCCACTTGAAGCTTGAAGCCCGTGGGCACGCGCTCGCGCAATTGAGTTTCGCCGTTCAATTGCACTTCGCGATTCAGCGCGCAGCACGGCGAAAATAAAGTGTAGTGCGCCGACATCCCGTAGCCGGTGAAGCTGTTCACGCCCGATGTCTGCAAAGCCGTAGCCAAGAAAACTTCGGCTCCGATCTTTTCCGTTAAATAATGCGTGTAACCCGCGCGCAATCCGGTGCCGTTGATCGTGCCGTTTTGCAAAGCGAACTGGGTGTAATTGCCGTGAATACTGAGCGCGCTGTTCAATGTCTGGCTTCTTGAAGCCAACGAGAGTTCCTGGGCGAAGCCCGCAAGCGGCGCTAAGAATAAACTTAGCAATATGAGTTTAAGCCGCGACCTTTTCATTGTTGCTCTTCGTCGTTGTGGGCCTAAGGCCCGCTTGCACAAGTTGAGTAAATTGAGGCGAGCGACGCGAGGGCTCTTGCTTCAAGGCGTATTCTTTAAGGATTTCGAGCTTGCTCGGATTCACGCACTTTTCCAGCCGCGCCAGAACTTCCGCCGGGCCGATCCATGCTTGGGCCAAAGAGCGCGCATCAAATCCCGCAAGAGCCTCGGCGATCAGCGCGTCGTCGCGCAAAGCCAGCCAAACCAGACTGCGTACGCGCGGACGCAATTCTTCGGGCACGACATCGGGATTATTGAAAAGCGAAACCTCGTCTTCAATCGAGGGATCACCGAAATCGGCACTGACCGGAAGGATGCGGGCCGGCGATGGCTTCGCTTCGATTTTCATCGACGTGGAAACCAGCTTTCCCGTCGCACTCGCCATTTTTTTTGTAAGGCCAATTTCAAGCTTCTGCTGGCGAAGCGGCGATAACTTCAACCACATGGCCGGGGTCTTTTCCACCAAAGTTTTCAAGTCGGCCTGGGCGACAACCAAAAGCTTCGCCGGATTCAAATAATAAGGATGTTCATGCACTCCTAAATCGAGCGGCCGAATCGAGAAAAAATAAGCTACGTAGGCCGGCATAAAGTCGATCTTGCCAAGCAGCTCCTCACGCCGCGAAACAGGAAGCGAGCGCCAGATAAAATGCGCGTAACCGTCGGCTTCACACCAATAACAGTCGCCGAAAAGTTCACTTAAGCCGTCGAAATTCAAATTGGCGAGATAGCGATCGGCTTCGCCGCCGCCAATTGCATCGGGGGCGGTCAATTTTTCCGCCGGCGCCGCCGCCTGCTGGGGCGTGAAATTTTCGCGAGCACTGCTTTGGGCTTGCGCCGCGGCCACCAGCTCTTTGGTTTGTTGGCGCACGTCGCGCGTGCGCAACCATGCCAAAACAACCGCGGAACCCAACATTGCCGCGCCCATCAAGAAGACCGACAGCCAAAGTTTGTTGCCAAGACCCGACAAGAAATCATCGGCGACTTTGCTCAACGATTGCGTCGTCACCGCGCGGTCTTCCGCTATCGGAGGAGTCACGTCCCATTTTTTGAATTCAATCTTAGTGACGCTCTTGGGAAGGCCCAAAGCCGAAAACAACGCCTGCTCCACGCCTTCCGACGCTTTATCCTTGGTTGAATAAACCGTTACGATGACTTGGCGGATATCGTCCACATCGGGATTCGAAGGAACCCCGGTGGGGACTTGAAACAACCCGCCGGGCAATTGCCCCTTAAAATCCTTATATTGAATTTGCACATAAGCCTGAGCACCCGGCTCAAAAAGCTTAACCGTATTCTGCGCCCGCTCACGGATTAAATCTTCAAGATGGGTGCGTTGCGCGAGATCGGCGAAGGCTACGGAATGAACGGACAAGAGAATGAAAAGGAATATGTTTTTCATCTTTCACCCTTTTGCAGTTTTTCCTGCAGACTCTTGGCCCAATCATTATTGGGATCGATCTCTAAACCTTTTTTAAAATCTTCATTCGCCCCGCTCTTATTGTTCGCCATAAAATTGGCCGTGCCGCTCAGGAAGTACACTGTCGCTAGGCGGGGATATTTTTCTTTAAGTTGGCCGGCCTGCGTGACCGCATTGGAATAGTCGCGCTTCTGAATCATCATCTGCACGCGGTTGATCTGATTTAAAATGTCGTTAAGCTGGCGATCAAGTGCCGGCTGCATCAGGTTTTGATAAAGAGCTTCACTTTTAGACGCCGTAAGCTTTATCTTGGAATCGCGGCTGGAGGGCGCGAAGAACAGCCACGGCAGTTGACCTTCAGGCACCACGACATAAGCTTGTCCGTCCTTTAGATCCAAGTGCTGCCCCGATGTAAATAAATTTGACTTATCTGAATCCATTTCGCTTACGCGTGCGGGTGTTTCAAATTCTACAACCGCCGCGAAGCTGTGGTGGGTAAAGAAAGATAAACAAATTAGTAAATTCACATAGTTCATCACTATACTTTTCGGCCAGCGTCATGATTATTTAAACGAGACCTTGGTCCTTGGGCCAGACCGCTCACTTGGGAATAGTCACTAGGCGGTTGTTTTGGCCGTCGTGGACATAGAGATAATTGCCGTCGCCATTGATACCCACGGGCTGGTTAAAGCCGCCCATCTTGGACGAAAGTACGGAGGCCCCGCCCTTACACCATCTGCGCGTGTAACCGACATCGGTGTAGTCGGTCACGCATTCCGCGGGCGATATCCCGGCCGTTGAGCCGATCGTTCCCTTCCAACCTTGAAAGGATCCGTCGGAAATTTGAATGCGCACGATGCGGTGATTGTTCGTGTCGGCGACATACAAATAGGTGTCATCTCCCCAAATACCGCGCGGTGAAGAGAACTCACCGTCACCGGACCCGGCCTGCGCGGCTCCCATTGTTACACCGACGCTTGTTCCTTTGCACCAACCCAGCACCGGACCGGGGAAAGTGCTGCCCGCGCAATCCCCGGTGATTTGCAGCTGAACGGCCGTGTTCTGACGGCCGATAAAGCCCGCCGGTGCACCGCTTGCTTTATCGATGCGGTGGATGCGGTTATTTCCCTGATCGGCGATAAATATATGATTCGCATTCGACCAAATCCCCATCGGATTATTTAAATTTCCATAAGCGTCGCCGCCCGCCCCCACCGCGGTCACGTTCGTACACCAACCGTCCGGGACGTTACTGGTCAGCGTGCAGGTCGACGCGGCAGTGATATGTCCGACTGCTCCTTCGACCATTCCGGTAACCGGGTCAAAACGCTGAAGGCGCGAATCGTCGGTGACATACAATTTCGAGTCCAAACGATCATAGTACACCGCACGCAGATTGCTTCTGAATGTGCCGTCGTAGGCATTTGTGGTGCCGCCTTGCGCGGTCCCGCCGATACACCAGCCGGGCGTGCGATTGCCGGTCGTTACGCTTGTGCATCCGGGATCGCCGTCCGTCGGAATGGCGTTCACGCGTCCGATCCATCCGCCATAAGATGTGGTGTCTTTATTGAATCGGTCGACTCGCGCGTTACTCATCGACGCGACGTAAACGTAAGTGTCATCGGAGGTGACCGAGGTCGGATTGTTGTAACCTTGTACGGCGGTTGAAGCAAAAGTGTTTCCGCCACCGGTGCACCAATCGGGCGTCATCCCGCTGGTGATTCCCAAACAGGCATCCGGGCCGGTCGGCAAGAAACTTCGTCCGATATCGAAAATCCCGACGTAGCCACCAAAAGTTCCAACCCGTTTGCTATAGCGCTTGATCCGCGCGGTGGTGTAGTCGGGAATATAAATATAGTCGCCCGAAATCCCCATCGTCGAAAATTGCCCGTTGATGTCCCAGAAGCTTTGGTTGTTCCAACCCCGCCGTGCGAAGCTTTGCGGTGCAGTCATTGTCCACGAATCTTGATTGAGGGCGATCGCTCCCATCCAACCGATAAAAGCGCCCGTGACCTTATTGAAACGCTGAATTCTAAAATTATTGCGGTCGATCACGAACATCTCGTTGCCGTAGACTTCCACGCCGCGCGTTTCCGAAAATGCCCCGTTACTTGCGCCATACCGTGCATAACCTCCACCCGTACACCAGCCGGGCGTAATTCCCATATTCG
The DNA here is from genome assembly GCA_964628445.1 of uncultured Pseudobdellovibrionaceae bacterium. GTDB lineage: Bacteria > Bdellovibrionota > Bdellovibrionia > Bdellovibrionales > UBA1609 > JALHOQ01. The sequence goes on from CAZVOP010000050.1 coordinate 14,315, forward strand.
GCGTCGAACTGCAGCCTGCGGCGCCGCCACTTGGCGAAGCGCTCACGCGGCCCATTTGCACTCTGGACTGTCCGTCGGAAATATTCGCCTTCATCGCACGCGAGTAAGAATCCGTAAAATATAACGACGTGCCGTCGGTCGCGATCCCGATTGGATATTGCCCCAATCCGTCGCTGCGTTCTTGTGTCGATCCGCCGCTCATCCACGCCGTACTGTAAGTGCTGTTCGATTGCGAAGGCACCGACGGATTGGTCGCCGTATTGCGCAGTAAGAATCCTATCCAGGTGACCGTAACCGGATTGGCCGTGACATCCACTCGTGCGATACGCGCGTTATTTTGGTCGGAGATATAAAGATAATTCCCATTCGCCACGATATGCAGAGGTGAGCTGAAACCTTCTCCCGGCATCGCTTGCTCAGGCGGGGTCACCGACCAATTGCGGCGGGTCATGGCTTGAGCCACGGCACCGGTGCAAAATCCTCCCGTAAAATCACCGGTCGTCGCGTTCAAGCAATTGGTATTGTAAGCCGCATCAGGCGACCCGGTAATGGCGCCGGCTCCTGTGCCGGCATTGACCGCGCCCATCCAACCTTCAAAAATACCGGCATTGGACCAACGCTGAATACGATGATTGCTTAAATCGACGATATACAATTTCGTACCGATGACGGCGACATCGATCGGGTTATTGAATTGCCCGCCGAGGTTACCGCTCGTATGTGTACCGCCGGTACACCAGCCGGGAGTCGTCGTATTGGCTGTCGGCGTTCCCCCCGTGCAAGTCGGAAGAGAGGTGCTGACCTTGCCGATCCAACCGCCGTAAGAGCCGTCATTTTGCGCGATCCGAATCACTCGATGTTCGGCGGCGACATAAATGTAATTCGCATCCGCTCCCACGCCATAAAGCAAATTGAAGCTTTGCGTGGACTGCGCTCGCCCACCTTTACACCAATTCGCCGTCCAGTCGCCTGCCGCTTGGCCCTGGCAGGCCGCAGAAATCCCTTCAGTCGATTCAATATAACCGACCCAACCGATATAAGTGTAAGGCGAAGTCGACAAATCAAATTTTAAAACACGATAAGCGCCACGGTCGGTGACATAAAGATAATTGCCCGACACCACAAGATCCAACGCATCCACAAAACCGAAACCAGGCCCGTTATCCGTGCCCACGAAACCTTGGCCAGAACCGCTCATCGTCGAGCTTGCCACCGCCGAGCCGATCCAAGAAATCACCGCTTGGGTGTACATCAATGTCGAATTCGGTGCGATTCCCGCCGGCGGAGTAAAAGTCAGCGTGTAACTTACCGGTAAATAGTTTCTATAATAGAAGCTGGCCGAGTTTAAGCCTGCTGGAATATCCAATGTCGCCATATCCGCCGAACAATTTGAATCGGTAAAAACTTGTCCCTCATGATCTTGATACCCATCGCCATCCGTATCGGGCGAGCTCAGCACGATAGACACCGTGCTTAAGGAAACCGTATTATTGCCGGCCGCATCCTTAAGACTTAAAGTAAAAGGCCCCACGCATTGAGTGGTATTGAACGGCGTAGCCGGCGCAGTGACGCCAATTTGCGACGGCGGTCCTGAAATCACCGTCACCGTAACGGTCATTGCGGAAACCGCCGCTCCATCCACCGCCAAAGTCAAAGTTTGTGGAGCACCTTGCTGACTGGCCGAATAGGACGCGCTGTAATTTCCGCTGTTTGTGGGCACCGAAGCTTCGCTGGCGGGAGACGGTGAAATCGAGCCGTTACTTCCCGCGCTTGAAGATTTATTGAAGGTGACCGAGCGGCCATAAATACGGTTGCCGTTCACATCGCGCAGTGAGGCGCTCAGCGTGGCGTCGGTTCCCGACTGCACTGTCGTTTGCGAGATCGAAAAAGATGAGTTGCTCACGTCGACTGAACCCGGAACAACCGCCAGCGATCCCGAAATGCCGGGAATGGCGTTTCCATCGGCCAAGACGCGGATTGTTTGCGCCGTCCCCGAAACCACGCCCGTATACGTGACGGAGAAATTACCCGAGCCTGCGTTATTGACCGCACCCAAAGTTCCAGTCGAAGTGCCGCCCGTCGCTTCAAACGTAATCGAGTACTGAGTCGTGATCGGGTTGTTGCGGATATCGCGGATTATCGCTGAAATCGTGCGCGAAGTGCCCGAAGCCACCGTCGCGGGTGAAATCGTGACCGAAGAAGTCGCGTTTGAGGGTGGGCCCACGAGCACTTGGATATTTTGCGTCGGGCCGAAGCCCGCCATATCGACCAATGCCTGCAGCGTCTGCGAAGTTCCGGCTACGTCGCCCGTGTAGGTCGCGGTGTAAACGCCGTTGCCTTGATTGACTGTCGCACTTATCGCCCCGGTCGAAGTGCCGCCTGAGGCGCTTAGCCCGATCACATAACCCGAGCTGATCGGGTTGGAATTTCCATCACGCAAAGTCAGCGTCACGGTCACTGAGGAACCTGCGATCACCGTCGATGAAGTGATATCCAAGGTCGACTGCAATAAATTCGGCGCACCCGGAACCACGGTCAATGTCGTCGTGATTCCCAACGCCACGCCGTCGACGGATACGCCAAGCGTTTGCGCCGAGCCCGCGGTTACGGCGGTGTAAGTCGTGGAGTAATCGCCCGCGCCTTCGTTGGTCACGCCGGCGAAATTTCCCGTCGAGGTTCCGCCGGATTTTGAGAAGCCGACAAGCACGCCGCTGGAAATAGGATTATTGTTGTCGTCACGGATCGTGGTCGTCACGCTAACCGTGTCGCCGGATGCGACTGTCGCGCTGGAAACGGAAATCGTCGAAGTCGTGGCGCTGGGAGCGCCCGGCGTCACCGCGACGGTAACGGTTTTGCCCAGATCCACGCCGTCCAAAAGAACCTTGATCGTTTGTGAGGTGCCGGCGCCCACCCCGGTGTAGCGAATCGTGTAGCTTCCATCGCCCACGTTGGTGACCGCGCCAAAAGTTCCGCTCGCGGTGCCGCCCGACTTATCGAAGGTGACGACGATCCCCGAGGCGAGCGGGTTATTATTGACGTCCTTTAGCACGGCGGTCGCGGTCACGAATTGGCCGGAAACCACCGTCGAGTTTGAAATCGCCAAACTTGAGTTCGCGGGATCGGCCGCGCCAACCAATACTTGGAGTGAAGTCGTCGGTCCGAGGGGCGAGCTGTCGGCTAAAATGCCGATCATTTGCGCGCTGCCCGCGACCACCGCATCGTATGTCGCGGTGTAAACTCCACTGCCGGCATTGTTAACTGAAGACAAATTCCCCGTCGAAGTCCCGCCGGATTTACTGATGCCTACCAACACGCCCGAAGAAATCGGATTATTATTGTCGTCTTTAAGGGTCGCCGTGATCGTCACGGAATTCCCTGAAACGACCGTGGCCGATGAAACCGTGATGGTTGAAGTCGTCGCCGACGGAGGTCCCGCCAAAACCGAAATCGAAGTTGTCGTGCCGATGTCGACCCCACCGACCAGAACGCGTAAAGTTTGCGCTGTTCCCGCCGTTACGCCGGTGTAGCGAACTGTATAAAGACCGCCGCCCTGATTGCTGACCGAACCGAACGTACCTGTTGAAGTGCCTCCGGTCTTCGAGAAGCTCACGGTGATTCCGCTATCGACCGGATTGTTATTCACATCGCGCAAGGTGCCCGAGATCGTTACGAATTGGCCCGACACGACCGTCGGCGCCGAAGTCGCCAACGTCGAGTTAGCCAAAATCGGCGCGCCCGGTACAACCGTGACACTGACACTTAAACTCAAAGCGCCGCCATCGACCGAAACGGTAATAGTTTGCGCGCTTCCCGCGATCAATCCCTCATATGTTGTCGTGTAAACACCCGCGCCCGCATTCACGACTGAAGAGAACGACCCCGTAGAGGTACCGCCGGCTTTATTAAAACCGACCAGAATTCCGCTCGGCACCGGATTGTTATTCAAATCACGCAGCGTTGCCGTAATCAAAGTGGTGGTGCCGGAAGAAATCGAACTCGAGGCGGTCGTTAAAGTCGAGTTCGCCGACGTCGGCGCCCCCGGAACGACTTGAATCGATCCCGAAAGTGTCAGCAGGACGCCGTCGACGGACACGCGCAAAGTTTGTGCGCTTCCAGCAACCACTCCCGTGTAACTTGAAGTGTAAAGCCCGTTTCCCGCATTGACGACCGCTGCGAATGTCCCGGTCGAGCTTCCGCCCGATTTCGCAAAAGCGATAACGGAGCCCGTGTCGATCGGATTATTGTTGGCGTCGCGAATCAGCGCTTGCAGCGTAATGCTTTGACCCGAGACCACGCTGTTCGCGCTCAAAGTCAGCGTCGATTGCATGCTGCTCGGAGGTCCGTGGATCACCGTCATATCGACGGTGTTCTGCACGAAGAATGTCATATTGATAGAAACATCGATACTGATCGGAGTGCCCACGGTCACCGGCGTGAAAGTGAAGCTGTATGTGCCGTCGTTATTGTCGGTCACCGGGCTGAATGTTCCCGTGCTCGTGCCCGAAGCGATCCCCGGCGTGATCGAAAGTCCGCCGATCGTCTGCGGGCTGCCGTTGGCGTTGAAAGCCTGAACCGTAATTGTCTCAGGCGTTCCTGAAGCCGTCGTCACCGTGGCGGGAGCCAGTGCGAACTGCACAAGCTCGGTCGTCGTAAATGAGCGCGACACCACATTGCCGTCGGTAAATCCCAAACTGTCCACCGCCTGCACGCGGATCGTGTAAGGAGTATTGGGGGTCAGTCCCGTGATCGTCGTGCCGCTGATATTGCCGACCAAAATCGTGCGGAACAATTCATAGTCGCCGGTCGAAGTGTTCAAACGAAAAACCCGGTAGCCCACGGCATCGGCCGGCTGAGTCCACGAGATAGTCACCGAAGTGCCGGTGATTGAGTTGATCGCGGTCACCCCGTTGAACTTCAAGCGCACGCCAAGCACGAAAATCTCGTCGTATTTTCCTTCGCTGTTGGTGCCGGTGATGCGAAATTCGTAATTACCTAACACGCCCGCGCTCGGTGTGAACTCAAGTTTGCCGGTGGCCGCATTAAAGGTCACGGTCGCATTCGGAAAATTTGCGCAAGGATTCGCATCCGCGACCACGCCGTCGGCATTGTTGTCGTAATAACATGAATAACTCATGTCTTCGTCGGTGCCCGGCTGACCCGAAGAGATATTGTTTATATCGGCGCTGAACGTATCGGTTTGCTGAATGGTTTGATCGGCGATGGAATTCAGGATCGGGGCTTTTTTAGAGTTTCCTAACAATTGATCGATAAGACCCGGACTTGAGCTTGAGCATGCCGTGAGGAAAACGGCTATCCCCGCAATAATGCTGGTTTTGACGAACCGTAAGGTCACGTGTGCCATACAACATCTATTCGGATATTTTAATATTTTCCATAACCTAACGACTCATCCTGAAACACTTTCGCGGTCGAGATCGGTCCAGTTTGAGTCGAGTCCAGGTGAGCCGCCTACGGTGGCTCACCGATACCTCTATATAAGAGAGGTTTATTTTAATGATTTCACTATTCGTAGGAATCGCGGGAATTGTGGCGGTCATGGTGTTGTCACTGTGGGGTGAAACGACCCAGTATGTGCAAATGCACTCGGTCGTCATGGTCCTCGGGGGAACAATCTCGATTCTTTTCTTATCGACGCCGATGCAAGTGTTGAAATCGCTCTATAAATCGTTGCTGGCTCTATTCCGGACTGAGCAAAGTTTCAATGACATGGTCGCCAATCTGCAAAGCCTGAGTAAGAACAAAGGTTCCGTGCCCAATGCTGAACACCCTTTGATTCAATATGCGGTCCAACTATGGGTACAAGGAACTTCGCCCGAACTCTTTATTCCCCTGCTTTCGCAAAAGCGCCGCGAAATCGAATCGCGGCAAATGGACGCGACGTTCACTATGAAGAACTTGGCCAAGTACCCACCCACGCTGGGGATGGCCGGTACCGTCACCGGGATGATCGCCTTATTCGCGAACCTTGATAGCTCCAAAGACAAAATCGGAAGCTCTCTCTCGATGGCGATGACGGCGACTTTTTTCGGTTTGATTCTCGCCAACATGGTGATCGCACCGCTGGCCGATCGCCTGCAGGTGCGCCGGGTTCACCAGCAAAGATTGCTCGACCATATTTACGAAATCCTTTTATTAATCAACCGTGATGAGCCGGCCAGCCTGATCAATGGGGAGATGAAAGACCGTGTCGCCTGAAGTTAAGCGCGATGTGACGCTGGACCGCGACGCCGGGCAAGGACGCAAGCTCGAGGTCGTGCGCCGCAACGATCACTATGACATGGAAAGCCTGATGCATGGGGATGAGCACTCTTGGGCCGTTTCTTATGCGGATTTACTGATGGTGCTGCTCAGCTTCTTCGTTATTTTCTTTTCGGTCGAGAGCAGCAAAAACAAAGACGCCTTGATCTACAAAATCTTAGCCGACGTCAAAGGCACGAGCGCGGGCATGGGGCCTGGCGGGCGCCAAGTCGACTCACTGAATGGCCGGCAATTCACCGAAACCGACGCGCACAAATTAGCCGAGATGTTCCACTCCTTAAATCCGGTCGTCGGCAACAACCCTGCGAGCCTGACCTTGGAATTTCCCGAAAATATTTTTCCCTCCGGCAGCTACAAACTTAAGGGCCAATATTTGACGGAATTCCGCCAGCTCTTCACCACCTTAAAGCCGTACGACAAAATGCTTGAGGTCACGATCATCGGTCACTCCGACTCCCGTCTGGTTGCCTCTGTCGATGGGCGCAAGTACGAAGACAACTTTGAACTCAGTTCGCTGCGCGCTTCCGCCTCGATCCGCGAAGCCGTCGCCTTAGGCTTCAACGAAGCCAATATCCGCGGCCAAGCCTCCAGCCACAATCAGCGCGACACGCGCTCGATCTCCGTCACTATTCGCGATCTCAGCGATTAATTTTGTGAGGGGTCTGCATCAAGCGATACCGAAGGCCCGTAGCGATTGCACGACGACGACGGCAACGACATAGGCCAAGGAGTTCATCGCGACAAGCTGGCCGGCCGCGTACTTCCACGAGCCCATTTCACGCCATGTGACGCCGGTCGTGGAAAGGCATTGAAGCGCGATCATGAAAAATAAAATCAAGCCCGTGACCGATGCCACAGTGAAAAGCGGCGTCCCATCGGGCAATTGAGCCCCACGCATCCGCGAGAGCAGGCCGTCTTTAAGGCTGTCTCCTCCGGCATCGGCGATACTGAAAATCACCGCCAGAGAAGATACAAAAACTTCGCGCGCGACAAAAGCGGACATCATGCCCAGGCCCGCGCGCCAATCCAGTCCCATCGGCCGAAAGACCGGTTCGATCACGCGGCCGGTCTGCCCGATCAAGCTTTGTTCCAACTGCACTTCGCTTGAGACTCCGGGGTGATAAGGAAAATGCGTTCCAACCCACAAAATCAGAACGAAAAAGAAAATCGTCGGCCCCGCCTTTTTTATATAGGATTTCGTGCGCCGGATCGCGATGCGCAACGTGAATCCGGGCTTGGGCCAGCGGTAAATCGGAAGCTCCATTAAAAAATGCGACTCGCCGCCCTTTTTCAAAATCCGGTTGAGGAGGCTGGCCGCGATTCCGCCGATCATGAGCCCTCCTATATATAGTCCGGTTAACGCCAAGCCCGCCTTCCAAGCCGAGTCGCCGTAAAATAAGAAAGTCAGCAAAAGCGCATAGACCGGCAAACGTGCCGAGCAAGTCATAAAGGGAATGATAAAGACGGTGATCCAACGCTCACGCGCGGAGCGAATGTTACGGCTGGCCATGATCGCGGGAACCGCGCAGGCGAAGCCGCTTAATATAGGAACAAAGGCCCTTCCGCTTAAACCCATTTTATGTAGAGGCCGGTCGACGATCGTCGCTGCACGCGAAAGATAGCCTGAGTCTTCCAGCAAAGTGAAACCAAGGAACAAAATAAAAATCTGCGGCACAAAAACCAAGACGGCGCCGACTCCACTGACCACGCCGTTGGCCAAAAAATCCGAAAGCGCATTTTGACCAAGCGTCGTGTATAAAACCTGTGCCGCCATCGAAAAAAACCAGTCGACCAAATCCATCATCGGGGACGCCAGCCAAAAAATGGATGAGAACAGCGTGCCCATAATCAAAATAAAAGTCAGGATTCCCCACCATGGATGCAGCAGCACGCGATCGAAGCGGCGCAAATGGTCCAGCGATTCGCGGCTGGGAGTTTTGTAAACGACCTGCTTCGTCCAACTTTCGGCGACGGCGATTTCTTTCTCGATGCGCACATCATCCCACTCCAAGCGTGTCACCGTACGCGGCGTGCGCACGACGGCTAAAGTGCGCGCGGCTTCAACGACATCGGCGACCCCGCCGCCAAGCCGTCCATCGACGGCCAGCACCGGCGAATCCGTAAGCTCACTCAGCTTTTCAAAATCCAATCGTCGGCCCGAGCTTTTCACAAGATCGATCATCGTCACGGCGATGACCATCGGCAAACCAAGCTCCTGCATCTGTCTGACCAAATACAGCTGCCGGTTCAATTGCGTCCCGTCCAAAACCAAAATGACCGCGCGAACTTCCTCCGACTTGGTCAAAGTTTCCAAAGTGACTTCTTCATCGCGCCCGAGCGGCTGCAACGAATAAACACCGGGAGTGTCGATCACGCTTAACGATTCTCCGTAAACGGAGAGCGATTTCCCACGGTATGTGTCGACGGTTGAGCCCGCGTAATTTACGGTTTTGAATTTCGAGCCGGTGAGCCAATTGAAGAGTGTAGTCTTGCCTGAATTAGGCGATCCGACAACGGCAACGGTGGCGTCAGGAGTCACTTGATCGACAGACATTCCGCCTCGGCCCGCCGCAAAGCCAAAACGCTATCGTGCAGCTGCACCACGAACGGGCCATTGAACGGCGCTTGGCCCAGAATACGAACTTCACAACCCGTATGAAATCCCATCTCACGCAACCGGCGCGTGAGGCCGGGCTCGCCGGCGACGCCTGCGATAATCAAAGTTTCGAAAAACGGTGCGGAAGTGAGGGATGTCATCTAACTGAAAGCTATTCCTTCTCAAGGCATTCTAGAAGCCTTTTCTATATTCCGCGCCGATCTGAAACTCAATTGACAACTGACCCGGACCTTTGATCACTTGGGGGAATGAAATTCAACAATATATTAGAAGCCATCGGCCGTACCCCACTGGTTAAAGTGAACCGCGTCGCCGCGGATCTTCCCTGCAATGTATTCGCTAAATGTGAGTTTATGAACCCCGGAGGGTCGGTCAAAGACCGCATCGGTTATAATATGGTGGTCGAGGCCGAAAAGAGCGGCCGGATCAAACGCGGAGACACCCTGATTGAGCCGACCAGCGGCAACACCGGTATCGGCATTGCCCTCGCCGGGGCTGTCTTCGGCTACCGCGTGATCATCACTTTGCCTGAAAAAATGAGCCGCGAGAAACAAGTCATTCTTGAAGCCCTGGGCGCGGAAATCATTCGCACACCGACCGAAGCTCCATCGCATTCGCCCGAAAGCCATATCGGGGTGGCCTTGCGCTTACAAAAAGAACTGCCCAACGCGCATATCCTCGATCAATACGCGAACCCGGCCAATCCCAACGCTCATTACTTCGGCACCGGCCAAGAGATCCTTGACGATTTGAACGGCCAAGTCGATATGCTTGTGGCAAGTGCCGGCACCGGCGGCACGATCACCGGTGTCGCCAAACGAATCAAAGAGAAAAATCCCAAGTGCATCGTTGTCGGCGTCGATCCCGTGGGCTCCATCCTCGCCGGGCCTGGACCTGAGAAATCCTATTTGGTTGAAGGCATCGGTTACGATTTTATCCCCGATGTTTTGGATCGATCCTTAATCGATGTGTGGGCGAAGACCGAAGACAAAGAGTCTTTCGTCATGGCCCGCCGCTTGATTCGCGAAGAAGGTCTGCTGTGCGGCGGTTCAAGCGGTTCCACCATGTGGGGCGCGCTGAAAGAGGCGAAAAAGCTCAAAGCCGGACAAAATTGCGTGGTCATTTTGAGCGACGGCGTTCGCAATTACATGACCAAGTTCGTGGAACCCGCGTGGATGAAAGAGCACGGCTTCCCGGTCGAGAAAAACTAGAAACAATCCTTAGCTAAATACACGGTGCGCTGATCTTTGGTGGTGAATGAAAACCAATCCGCGCCTTGTTTGCCGCTAAAACTGCTGCCCGCCTTTTTGGTGCCGAGCAATTTCGATTTGCTACTCGGCTTTTCATAAACCGGACAATCGCGCGCGACCGTCAAGCGCGGTTGGGCCTTTAAGTTCACCTGCATATTGTTTTCGCCGGCGACCGTGCGGGTGGCGGCCAAAGTCTGTCCCGCTTCCGCCGTTTTGATGCGCAAAAGCGCGTCCTTCGAAGCATGCGATTCAAGCGCGGCCTTGGCCGCGGCGCTGCGCTTATTCAGCTCCGGCTCTTTGGCATGGGCTTGAGTCTTCAACTCTTTTAAACGCTCTTCGGCGTCGACCATGCGCTGATCATCCATTTTCACTTCCGCTTCAGCAACCTTCGCTTCTTCTTCTTTTTTGCTTAAGGCCCTGCGCAGTTCGCGGATCTGTCCCTCGATGGCGTCGGTTTTCGCCTTGCTCTCTTTGTGTGAGAGCTTGAACTTTTCGATTTCCGCTTGCACGACGGCCTTGGCCTTTTCGTTCTCCACCTGCGCCTTCGCTAAGCGATCCTGCGCGGCCTTGATCTCGATCTTATCGCGTTCGAAATCTTTCTTTTGTTCATTCTGTTGCGCTTGTGCCTGAATATGCCCGGCCTTTGCTTCCTGAGTTTGCGCCTCCAATTGGGCGAGCTTTTGCGTTTGCTCTTCGCGAATCTTACTCAAAGCTTCGTTTTCACCTTTAAGCTTCTCCAGCACGTTCAATGCCGCTTTCACCATCGCCTCATTTTTAGCGATTTGCTTCTCGGCCGCGGCCTTTTCTTTTTTATATTTATTTTTTTCCGCAAGAAGCTCTTTAATTTCTTTTTCAGCCTGATTGATTTCGATGGTCGCCTGCTTTTGCTTGGCTTCAGCGGCAATCTTCGCCTTCATCGCTTCTTTTTGGTTTTGCTGCGTCTCACGCTGCTCGCGGGCCGCCCGTTCGCGGGACGCTTTGGCTTGCGCGCTGGTGGCATCGAATTCGGCCATGGACTCTTCGACATCCGTATCAAAATCGTCCGCGTGTGCGAAATACGGTCCAGACAATATGATAACGAGCATGAACAGCAGAGTTTTGGACATAGGCATGTTGGGACCCCCAGAGTCCTTCTTTTCGGCCAGTCTTACGTCCAGGTTGATAGTAAAAAGTTAGGCACTATTTACGTACCGGCACCCATTTTAGAACCCCCTCGCCTGACGAACTGTTAGTCGTTGACGCTAAAAATCAACCTGAGTTCATTCAAGGACTTGGACTTGCTACGGCGCACAACGAAAAGGCACCACGTACCTTTCCCCCCCAGTAATCGTTTCCATATGAGGCTCGTGTTCCGGCTCATATCCGCCAGAGGGCTGGCACCTCGCTTGCTCTAGAGGAAGGCTCCCCCCTAGCGGCCTGGTCCCCCTCCTTACCCTCCAGGTCGCTTTTTTTTTC
>CAZVOP010000051.1:0-25822 GCA_964628445.1 uncultured Pseudobdellovibrionaceae bacterium
TTTTGATTTTTTTTTTTATTCGAGGGAGATTTTGAATACAAATTTTTTTTTTCTAAATTTAAAAGCCAGCCCTCCGGGATTAATCCATCGAAGAACGGAAACAACTCTTCGGATTTATAAGCCGCTTCTTTGACCGGCAAAGTCAGGCTGACTTCCGCGGCGCCCGCCTGGTAAGTCATCTCGAAAGAGCCGTCGGACTTTTGCTCGATTTGCCCCACCTGTAAGTCTTTAAAAAAGACGCGGCCGGTTTGACTCATCTTTCATTTCTCATTTCGGCTTTGAGATCGGCGCCTAAAAAATTTAAAAGTGCGATGACCTTGTCGAGTCGCGCCGTCTTTTTTCCGCGCTCGAATTCTTTGATAAAGCGCAGATTGAGGCCTGAGCGAAACGCCAACTGTTCTTGTGTGTACCCAAGTTCTTCACGCCGTTCGCGAGAAAAGAGTGAGAGCGGAGGCAGATCCTTCAGAAGTTCTTCTTGGGTGCGCCGCTTGGAGGCTTTGCGAGCATTGGTGCTGGAGCGTTTCTTTTTAAGAGCCATGTGTAATTATGGACCCCGGGCGGGGCCTAAATCAAGGTAATTGTATTTTATAGACCCCGGTCAGGGTCCATAATGTTGATTCATCTCATTATGAGCCCCGGGCGGGGCCTAAAAAAGAAGAGGCGCCTTCAGTTTTCACTGAAGACGCCTCACAATCATCGAAGCGGATTTCCGTAAGCCGGATTCTGTCTACTCAACTTGGCGACGATGGGCGCTTTTGTTGATGGGGTAGTCATTCCTCTGAGATGAATTTCTCAATTCACCTTCGGCAATCAACCCGAATGCCTATGTGCGGGCCGCACGACATTCCTATTTGATCTTGCTCCGCGCAGAGTTTGGCTGTTTTCACTCCGGCGGCTCCCCTTCAATCTCCCGTTCCCGAAAGTAGGATCATAGCCCCGGACATTCTCTCTGTTCCACTGTTCCTCGCCTTACGGCGGAAGGGAGTTACCCTTTACGCTGCCCTATGGAGTCCGGACTTTCCTCGATCACCGGTTGGCGACCGCGAGCACCCTGAAATCCACGGACTTTTTAGCATGGTTGCGTGATGGATCTCAAGACCGTATATTTTACTTTGATGGCGCCGACTTACGCACTTTCAGCCTGGTTCTTCATTCGCGCACTCTCCTTCATTTATTTGGTGGCCTTCGTCTCTTTAGGCGTACAGGCGCGAGGGCTCTGGTCCTCCCACGGCGTGTTGCCGGTCCAACCGTTTTTAGAAGCGGTGGCGATGCAGACCGACGTCGGCCGCTATTGGCAGATTCCCTCGATCTTTTGGGCCGGTGCCGGCGATTCGTTGATTGTGGGCCTCGCCTGGATCGGGGCGGGAGCCGCTCTACTTGCTTTACTTGGGTTCGCGCAAGGCTGGATGCTGCTTGTTTGCTTCGCCATTTATATTTCGTACGTCAGCGCCGGCCAGGAATTTATGTCGTTTCAGTGGGATGCGCTTTTGCTGGAAGTTGGATTTTTAGCTTTGTTCGCGGCGCCGTGGAGTTTTGGCTTTGATTTATGGTCGGCGTACGAGCCTCAATCGGCCGTTCGCTGGATGTTTTATGTGGTGCTGTTCAAGTTGATGTTTTTAAGCGGCTTGGTGAAAATCTTAAGCGGCGATCCCTCGTGGCGCGATCTCACCGCGATGACTTACCACTACTGGACACAACCTTTGCCGAATCCCTTATCGCCCTTCATGCATAGCCTACCCAAGGGCATTCAACAGCTCTCGACCTTAATGGCCTTCGCGATCGAATTGATCTTGCCGTTCTTTATGTTGCTTCCGAGGGCCCGGATTTTTGTGGCGGCCGGTTTTATCGGTTTATCGCTTTTGATTTTTGCGACCGGCAACTTCACATTTTTTAATTTGCTGACCATCGCGCTAAGTTTTTGGTTGGTGCCCGATTCGTGGTGGCAAGGCGTTGTGGATAGTTTGCCGTTTTCCATTCAAGAGGGTTCACCCACGGTGTTCGCGAATCCTTTCATCGTCGCTTGCATGGCCGCTTTGTTTCTCTTGTCATTCGTGTGGTGCACGCGCTGGCTTTATCCGCGTGAGCTTCAGGCGCGCCTGATGCCCGTACTGCGCGTCGCACAGAGTCTGCATATCTCAAGTTCTTACGGATTGTTCGCCAATATGACCAAACGCCGGCCCGAAATTATCATCGAAGGCAGCCTCGACGGCAAAGAGTGGAAGGAATATGAATTTAAATATAAACCAGGAAATCTATTCCGCCCGTTGCCGATCGTAGCACCGCACCAACCGCGGCTGGATTGGCAAATGTGGTTTGCGGCCCTTGGAACATTCGATGAAAACCCATGGCTGCAGAATTTGCTTATGCGTATTTTTGAAAATCGGCCGGAAGTGATGTCGTTCTTTTTATATAATCCGTTTGAAGACAAAGCGCCGAAGTATTTGCGGACCGTTTTGTACGAATACGAATTCACCGAGCCCAGTGAAATTTGGAAATCGGGCCAATGGTGGACCCGTAAACTGCGCGGCGACTATTCCGCAACCTTTCAAAACGCTCGCGTCGCAAAATGAGACTTTCCGGGAGTCCGCTTCGCCCATTGGACTCGATGTTGTATAATGAGATCGGCACGTTGTGTTTGGGGGATGTATGAAGCAATCGGCCGCCGTCCTGGCCGCATTGGGTTTCGGGCTTTTGACTTATCAAAATTGTTCAAACGTCAGTTTTAATAACATGCAATTGAAATCGACCTCGGTACCGCCGCTTTGCCGCGATCTCAGCTCGCCCGAAGTGGCGCCGAAACTGCTGTGGGATTGGCGGGCCGAACTCGCCAATTCGCCCGCCCCCCGATTTGAAACGTTTGACCAAGTCATGGCCGCGCCCGCGGTCGCCGATCTGGATGGAGATCAAATCCCCGAAGTCGCGTTCATCACTTTTTCACAACAAGCGGCGGATTGGTTTTCCGACACCGTTTCCACCTATCCTTTGCATCTGCGCAACGGCGTCTTGCGTGTCGTCGATGGCCGCACGGGCCACACTAAATTTTCAGTCGGCAATCAGGCCCTGGCGCCCATCGGCGATCGCACGCCTTTGCTCATGGATATCGACGGCGACGGCAAAGTCGAGATCTTCTATCTCAACTATCTGAGTAATACGCTGATCGCGCTCAATTTCGACGGCAGCAAACGTTGGACTTACATGTTTCCGGATGGAGCGATCGGAATGGCCGCGACAGGATTCACGGGCGCGGACATGAATCGCGATGGGATCGGCGAGATTATCGCCGGCTCTTATATTGTTTCCGAGAACTCCGCACACCAACCCATACTTCAAGCCCGATTGTCCACACCCACCGCTGCACACTACACTCCGCTCGCCCTCCCTTTGAACCCCATGTACCCAGGAAATTGGTCGATCGTTAACCATTTGGGAATTTTCAATCCGGATGGAACTCAAAAAGCCGCCTTCGCCGAGCCGGCCTATTATCTTGCCGCGGCGGACGTGGATCCCACAAACCCGGGGTTGGAAATCATCGCCACCGGCAATGAGAAACTGCAAATTCTGAATGGCCAAACCGGCGCGGTTATCCGCTCCGTCGATCTAGCTCAGTACAATGACTTAAAATGCGCAGGGCGCACCACGATCGGCGGCGGACCCGCGACGGTTGGAGACTTCGACGGCGACCCCTCGACACTGGAAATCGCGGTCGCGACAGGCCGGCATTTGACCATCTTCGATACTCAAGGCGTTCCGAAATACAAAACCGAAACGCAAGATTGCAGCTCGCTCGTCACCGGCTTGACCAGCTTCGATTTGAACGGCGACAAAAAGCCTGAAATCCTTTATGCCGACGAAGAATACCTGCGCATTTTCGAAATTAGAAAAGGTAAACTGGAGATCGCCTACAAGCTCGCGAATCCTTCAGGCACCTTGTATGAATATCCGGTGGTGGCCGACATTACAGGGAGCGGGCGGGCCGCGCTATTGGTGGTGGCCAACAACTACCCGGCCGCCTCCTTTTATAAGGACGCCGGTGAAGCCGCCGACGGTCTCATTGCCGCCAATGTTACCGGTGTACGCGCCTTCACGAGCGCCGGAGAAAGCGCCTGGATGCCGACCCGACCGATATGGAATCAATATAGCTTTCATCCCGACCTCGTGACCGACGGAGCCCGATTCTTAACTGCGCCCCAATTGGACGGCTCGATTTTCCGCCGCAACAATCAGGGATACAATCTGACGCTCAGCTGCCGCACTCAATAAATGCCATGGTGACCGGGACCTTAGGTTCCGCTATACTTTCCGCTATCAACCATATGGGGCCTTAGCTTAGTTGGTTAAAGCAGCCGGCTCATAACCGGCGGATCGCAGGTTCGAGTCCTGCAGGCCCTACCAGTTTAGAAAATAGAAATCGGAAAATCGAAAATAGAGTGAATCAGGAACGGAGACGAAGGGCTTGCTGCACTAAAAGCTAATCTCAACCTCGGGTCGATCTTAAGTGGTGAGACGTTTCATTTTGAACAGTCCCGGGATCGGGTTCCAAAAAGTGTCATGAATATCATTTCAATCTTATCTATGGCCCACGTACCCTGCAATGGGGGTGAGCATGGAATGGAAAAAGCTTTGCGCAATAATGGCCAGCGTGATTGCGCTGGGAACATTTGGGTATCAAGCCGTTGGCGTCACGGTTTTAACGCCTGGCTCAATTCAAGCCACTCAATTTGAGACAAAAACTACAGGCGGAACGGAAGGCTCCGTCTACAATATTTACGCGAACGGATATATCGCCAACAATGTGAACTTTGCTTCTTCGGGCTCTTATACATTTAAGATCGCCGCGTACGGCACCGCGGCCTCTGGCGTCCGACCGAAGATGGAGCTTCGAGTAGATGGCAAAGCGATTGCCAACTTTTCTGTGGCCTCCGTCATGACAACCTACTCGGCCACCGCTTCAATCACTGGTGGTCTCCACCAAATCGCAATTGCTTTCACCAATGATGCGAGGACAGTCAGCGAAGACCGAAATTTATTTGTCAGTAACCTGAGCGTTGCAAGTTCCTCGGGCTTGAGCTCCGCGCTTTTTTCAATCTCCGCCACTCAAATGGCAATCAAGACAACGGGCGCAGCTGAGGGCTCGCTTTATAACCTGTGGGCCAACGGTTATTTGGCCAATAACGTCAACTTTCCCACTTCCGGAAACTACTTGTTCGAAGTGGCTGCCTTGGGCACGGTTGCCGCCGGAGTATTTCCCATTATGGAGATCCGTGTAGACGGAAGGGCGATCACCAGTATTTCGGTCAACTCCACGACGCTTAAGACATACGCGGCCACGGCAAGCGTTGCGGCCGGAAGCCATCAAGTCGCCATTGCCTTTGTTAACGATCTTTATTCGCCACCTGAGGATCGAAACCTTAATTTGAGTTCATTGAAAATCTCTTCCACCTCTGCACCTGCTCCTGCTCCTGAGCCCGCACCCGCTCCTGTTCCTGCTCCTATCCCTGCGCCCGCTCCGGAGCCCGCTCCCGCTCCCACTCCCACTCCTGAGCCTGCACCCGCTCCCGCTCCTAGCCTGCCAACAGCGCGCAACGTCTTTATTCAACCGTTTGCCAGCGACTCGATTTGGAATCACCCGATTGGAGTGGGCTCTGGATCAATCGTGGCAAAAGGAACGGGCGCGCACAGTGGAGCCATGTATGGCTACTCAGGTGGCGGCGGTGCTTTGTATGAGAAACCCAGCTCGGCTCCCCTGACTTCCGTCTACAATGACGAAAATCAAAACATGTTTGCTCCGGATGCCGCGCAAAAACCTGTTTACTCGAATACCATCGCATGGAATGCGAATCCTTCGACGAATCAGGTTCGTTGTGATGCGCCTCAGACCCTAACGAATAGAACTGAGCCCATTCCCGCTCGTGCCAACTATATAAACAACCCCGGCCTCTACGCGAATTCGTGTACTTCGATTTTGCAAGCCGATCGCCGCACCATTCATCATACGCAGCCTGGTGTTGTGTGTGGTGTCGGAGGAATTTTCACTTCACAATATTGGTCATGGCAAGCCAACGACATCTTCGGCGATGGTATTGCTGGATCGCACGGTGGCAGCGGCCTTTCTGAACTTGGTGATGTGATTCGTTGGTTCGATCTGCGCCCCCCGCAAGGCGGAGGCAACCATCCATTCATTAAACCCGATGCCTCTGGTAAAGGCGTCGCAGACGTGATGAGACATGCACTTGGATTGAATGTGGGCGGGCTCGTCCAAAACTGGGCGTCGCAAAAATATTGGCCCGCGACCAATAACGATGGCGCACGAGAGGGCCTGTTCCTGGCCTTGCTGCCTACGTTCGATCACAACAGTCTCAGCACGCCAATTGGTCGGTCTGTCGCTTGGACTCTGAAAAACTACGGCGGCTACATCGTCGATCAGACTTCTCAAGGCGCCATGTCGCTTATGGGTGAGTGGAGCTATGGTCCGAATACGCCCAATGTGCTCAACTTTCCAGAGGGACGTATGGAGACCACGACTAAGGCCGATTGGGGCTACTCATTCAGTACCACGACATGGGGATCAGCCAGCTCCTCGTCCCTCGGTGCAGATATGGTCACGATTTGGAACAACCTCTACGTCGTCACTAATAATACGGCCAGCACGATCGGTGGAGATACCTCGGGCGGCGCGACGATGATGCAGAAATTTCTGCCCAATCCTATTGATCCGGGTGTGTTGACCGCTGTGCCGACCTTTGCGGCTCAGACATTTTCCGTGAATCGCGGGGCGACGGCTGATGGCGCGGTAATCGGAGCCGTTCAAGCGGGTAACTGGCCCTATTTCTGGAGCTTGAGCGGAGCCGACGCGAATCTATTCAACATCGACAAGTGGGGCGTCATTCGCGTCGCCTACGGGCAAACCATTCCATCAAGTCAGACGTCTTATACCTTAACCGTGACCGGTACTAATATTGTCGGCAAGGGATCCGGTACCATTACGATCAATGTGAAGTAGTTAAACCCATTGTAAGTCGAGCCGTCCTACCCGGGCCGCTCGACTTACTTAGAATCGAAAGCGCCAACAAGATGAGTAGTCCAAATTCACTTCCAAAATGACGGCGAATCTAGCGCGATAACCCTTCGTTTTAACACCGTAAAACTCGCTAGATTTGTGAAATGTAACTGCAGAGAAGCGGCTCTGTCGGTTTGAAAAAAGATCAATAAAATCAAATCAAATCTGAGCCTCACGTGACTAGAAACCACACCGTTTGCATCACCTATTCAATTGCTGTAGGGTCCCGGCATGTTTAGGTTTAGAGTCCAAGATCTAAAACCTTTTTTGGTCACAACCCTGGTTATTCTTGGTACCGGCTATCTTAAGCTTTTCCTAAACGATATTTTTAACATTGATAGCCCCATACTATTATTCCTCAGCGCGATCGGTCTATGCGCCTGGTACGGGGGCACGGCTCAAGGTATATTTGCCGTCGGCATATCTACTACTTTTATTTATAACTATTTTGTTATGAGAGGCGACATCAGCCTCGTTAGTGACGGCGTATGGAACTTGCGCATGATTCTCTACCTAGTCGATGCGTTCATTATCGCAACAGTGTGCGGTGAGCTATATAAGTCGCGCAACAAGCTGACGATGAGCGAGGTCCGGTTGCGGCGGCTCTTTGACGCCAATATGATCGGCTTAGTCGTTAGCGATTCCTCAGGCAAAGTTTTGCAGGCGAACGACTACTATTTGAATTTATTGGGGGTCACTCGCGAATTCATGGAAAGCGGCAAACTGAATTGGCGCGACTACACCGCGCCCGACTCATTTGAACGCAGCAACGAGGGCGCCAGGAAACTGCAAGAAGACCACTATTTCGCACCATTCGAAAAAGAATATATCCGTAAAGACGGGACCCGGGTTCCGGTGTTGCTCGGCGGGGCCCAAATGGATGCCAGGACCATGATCGGCTTCGCCATGGATCTCTCGCAAAGCAAAATGGCCGAGCGGCTGATGCAATCGGAAAGCTTTTTGGAATCCGTAGTCGAATTTATCCCCAACATGATTTTCGTAAAAGACGCCGCCAATCTGCGCTTCGTGCGTTTCAACCGCGCGGGCGAAGAGCTTCTTGGGCTGCCCCGGGCGGAACTGATTGGCAAGTCCGACTACGATTTCCTTGAGAAAGATAAGGCCGAAGCGTCCATCAACAATGATCGCCAGATTTTGAATAACGGAGTTGTCGTCGATATTCCAGAAGAACCCATCTCCACCCCGCACGGAACACGCTACCTCCACACCAAAAAAATTCCATTGGTGGATAAAAACGGAGTGCCACAATATCTCTTGGCGGTGTCCGAAGACATCTCTGAAAAAAAGGTCGCCGAGCGCCAGCAAATTGAACTCATGCAAGCCCAAGTCGCGCGCTCAGAAGCCGAAAAGAGTTCGGCGCGCCTTTCGTTTTTGTCGGAAGCCAGCGCACGCCTTAACGAAACTCTGGATTCACAGGCGATGCTAAAATCATTTGCGTTATTAATGACCGAGCAATTCTCAAGCCGTTGCGTGATCGAGGTCGTCGACGAAAGCATGTCGTCTGAGGTCATGCGTACGGAGGCTTGGAATACGAGCGGTCACCGAGGCGTGGAAAGTTCAGTCCGCCCGCAACTCGATCAGCCGCCAGCTTCAAACGGCCAGTCGATGACGGTGCCATTGCGCGGTTACGGAAAAAATTTGGGCAATATCACATTTTTCGCGCCCGACGGGGCCATCGCCTACGATGCTTTGGACCTCTCCATCGCTGGAGATTTGGCCAGACGTGCGGCTCTCGCAATTGAAAACGCACGCCTTTTCGCACAGGCCAAGGAAGCTAACCGCGCGAAAAGCGCCTTTCTGGCCAACGTCAGTCATGAATTGCGTACGCCACTCGGCGCGATGCTGGGCTTCGCCGAGCTGGCGATGGAATCAAAATCCACCGATTCCATCGCACAATATGTGAAAACCATCCTCCGCAACGGTAAAGAACTTTTGCGCATCGTTGATGAAGTGCTCGACCTTTCAAAGGCCGAGTCGAATTCGATGGAAATCGAAAGTATCCGATTTTCGCTGCCCGATCTCCTGAATGACATAAGCACTCTGCTTCAAGTCCGCACCGCGCAAAAAAATTTGGAGCTACGCTTCGTCAACCGTGGCGATCTGCCCGAATATGTTTATTCCGATCCTTTCCGCCTTCGCCAGATCTTGCTGAATATCGTCGGCAATGCGATTAAGTTTACCGACCAGGGTTCGATCACCGTCGAAAGTTCTTTTCAAGACGGAACTTTACAGTTTTTGATTTCGGACACCGGTATCGGCATTAACCCCACCCAAAGGGAGCGGCTCTTCAGTCCGTTCACACAAGCCGATGATTCCACTTCGCGCAAGTTTGGCGGCACAGGCCTCGGGTTATTTTTGTCACGTAAATTGGCCGCGCTAATGGGCGGCGATGTTCGATTGCTACAAAGCACTCCCAAAAAAGGCAGCCAATTCCTGGTGACCGTGCAAGTGAGCGTGGACGATTCGGCGGACAGAACACAAGGTAAGCACGAGGTCATCAAACCGGATGAAGGCCCTCCCCACGACATGAGTGACAGCAAAATTCTGGTCGTTGACGATTCACCCGACAACCAGGATTTAATCGCGGCATTTCTCGCCAAAAGCGGAATCAAGTCCGACACCGCTTTAATGGGCAGCCAAGCGGTGACGATGGCGAACGATTCGTACGACGCCATCTTAATGGATATCCAAATGCCGGGGATGGACGGGTTTGAGGCCTTGCGCCGGGTGCGCGAAAAGGGGCTTAATATTCCGGTGATCGCCGTCACAGCCCATGCGATGAAAGGCGATCGCGAGCGTTGTCTGAGTAGCGGTTTCAACGATTATCTGTGCAAGCCGTTGTCGCGTAAGGCGCTCGAAGACTGCCTCAAACGGCATCTTTGAATATCTATTGTTATTGACCTCAATTGAATCCCTCGGGTAGCAAATGGCTATGAACGCATTCATCGAAGAACATGGTGTTTTTGGTTGGCTCATCGTCATTTCGGCTGCGGTCGTCGCAACCGGTCTGCTCAAATTAATTTTGCATCTTTTGATCGGCCGGCTTAAGGCCTTGGCCGCGCGTACGGCAAGCAACTGGGACGACATCGCTTTTTCGGCCCTTGAAGGCACAAAGATCTGGGTCATTTTCGTTTGGGTTCTTTATTCTCTGTTGCCGCTTCTCAATGTTCACGAAAACGTCCATAAGGCCGGTCGCACGATCACCATCATAGTCACCGGCATACAAATCGCCATTTGGGGCCTACGTGGAATCCGAAATTGGCAAAGCACGATTTTAGAGAAGCGGGTGGCTTCCGACAATTCGTCGATCGCCGCGATCGGTTTGCTTGGAACCTTTCTGCAAGGCCTTCTTCTGGTCGCCATTCTTCTTCTTAGCTTAAGTAATTTAGGAATCGATGTCGGCGCGCTCATCGCGGGGCTTGGCATAGGCGGGATCGCCGTGGCCTTGGCCGCGCAAAATATCTTGGGCGATCTGCTGGCTTCGCTTTCAATCGTGCTCGACAAGCCTTTTGTCGTCGGCGACTCGATTCTGGTCGGCGATATGGGCGGTACGGTTGAACACATCGGAATAAAGACCACCCGCGTTCGCAGCACCGCCGGCGAACAATTGATTTTTTCGAATAAAGACTTACTGGAAAGCCGGGTTAGGAATTTCAAACGCATGTGGGAGCGCCGGGTGGTGCAAAAAATCGGCGTCACCTATTCCACTCCGCAGGTGAAGCTCGAGCAGATCCCCGGATGGCTCAAAAATTTTGTCGAAGCCGACCGGGATTTGCGTTTTGATCGCGCGCACTTCATGGGCTTCGGCGCTTCGTCTTTGGATTTCGAACTCGTCTTTTTCGTCAAGAGCGACCAATACAATGTTTATATGGACCGGCAGCAAGCGCTGCTCATGGCGATATTAAACAAGTTCACAAGCGAGGGAGTCGAGTTTGCCTTCCCGACCCAATCCATCATCGTTGAGAAAATGCCCGTCCCGAAATGATATGTTTCTTGATCGCGCCTCCGCGCTAATTGTCGAGAAACTTTATAATCGTATCAAAATCCAGAAAGAATGATTTAACGATTGTTCCAAAATGCCCGCTGTCATGAACGATGGCTTGGGCACCGGGGAAGCGTGCGGCAAAATTTCTCTGATTCAGAGTGGGCACTCCGTAATCTTCCGCGCCCATGATCAGAAGTAGATTTTTATTTTTTAGTACGTCCGCACTAAGGCGGTCTAAATCATTCCACTTAAAAACTGCATTGAGGCGGTCGACATAATCTTTGTCGCCGGTCACACCGAAGCGTTTGCGCCGCTCCTCGCGCAAACGGATCATATCTTTTGTATCGGAGCGCGCGATAACTTCGGTAAACGGCACTCCGCCCACAATGAGCACGGCTCGATCAACCGAGGGGATTCGCACTAAGGCCGAAATTCCAAACAGCGCGCCGACGGATGTGCCGATGATATGTACCGGGCCGGGATACCTTTCGGCGATCATCGTCAAAGCGCGGCTTGCTCGCCCGAAAAATCGGTTATGCAGATCGAAGTCGAAAGCGACTTCATCGAAATCGGTCCAGCGCTCGGCGATCACCACATGCCTTCCGCGGCGGCAAAGCGCCCCGGCGAAAGCACGATCAAGGATCGTCGTTCCACCCGTTGGCGGCAGAATCATAACCGTCGGTTTAAGGCTTTTCTTGGAGGGCGCATAATCCCGCCACTCCACTTTAAAACCGTCGGCGGAAACTTCACTCATAGACTGCGGGCTACAATTTGTCTTAGAGGAGGTGAACCCCCCAAATAGGGCCAGCGCGCCGGCAATGATCACGTTCATTTAAACTGACTATCACAGGGCTATATCGGGGTACAACGTTTGCAATTTATTGCGACAACCACATTCGGGAGCCCTAGCTATGAACTTGAAGCCTTCGCGCGCCAATTTTTGTCTTCTTTTGGCCGGTTTCGTCTTAATGTCGGGGAACGTCTTCGCCCAAGCCGTTTCGTATCAGGCATATGTTCAGCATAAAGTGCTGTTGCCGGTGCCGCCTGGAAACCGCAACGTCGATATGCCCGCGCTTCCCGCCGCCACGATTCAGCGGCGCACGCGCATGGTGAATTCCCGATCTTTTGACAAGTCCTATATCGACGCCATGAATCTATTGGCTCAACCGGCAACTCTGGACCTTATCCGTTCGATCGCGCAAAAATATCAAGTCGATGTCGTTCACGTTTTGGCCGCCTTGGTCGGCGAGCACACCTTCAATGTCGGAATGGGAGACACGGCTCAAGGCTTTTATCTGAAAGCGATGAAGTGGGGCGCGAAGTGGTCCTTACAGTTCAGCGCGAATAAGGTGAATCTTGCCGACCTCGTTCGCGATCCGATTATGGCGAACTGCCAAGCGCAAACCAGCGACTATTATAAATGGGAATGCATCCGCGCGACGTGGGAATCCCAACTGCGCGGCAAAAACTATAACGGCGCGCAAATGCCCGGCCGCAGCTTTCGCTCGACCTTCTTTAATCCCGTTGGCAGCGGCTTTACATATGGAATCGGCCAGCTTGATCCGCTGAAAGCGCTTATGCTTTCGGACGTGGTCAGCCAAACGAGCGGCGCCTCCGCGCTTTCTGTCGACGATCCTGCGGGAATTTATACGGCGATCATCGATCCGAACACGTCTCTGCAATACACGACCGTCCTGGTCGCCAAAATCACGGAGTTTTACCGCACTATCGCCAATTTCGATATTTCAGAAAACCCGGGAATTACAGCCACCCTCTACAACATCGGCTTCGAACTGCAGCGCGCCCAAGCCTCATTCAACGCCAATAAAAAAGCATTGGCCGCTCGTGGCAATATCATCTTCCCGGAAGAAAACTATTACGGATGGGCGATCAACACCCGTATCGACGATCTGCACTTGCTGGCTGCCGGCAAGTGGCGCGGTGTTACGACCTCCACGGTCAGCCTTGATGAGGCCGCCGATGCCGCAATCGCCCGCCAGAACGGCACCGCCGCGGCTGCCGACGACACCGGGTTGAATTTATTTAACTTCTTGAAATAGAACCTATTTCTTGGTCAAAATGTCCTCCTCAACGGGAGGACTCATGAGTCGTATTTTATTAAGCCTCACTTTGCTGCTTTTCGCGGGCTCCGCTTTCGCGAAAGACAAAGTGGACGCTAAACCTAAAGATAAAAAAGAAAACAAATCCAAAGACAAAAAAGGAAAACCTATGTTCGCCGTTATGGAAACCTCGATGGGCACATTCAAAGTTAAACTATTTCCCGAAGAAGCGCCGAAGACCGTTGAGAACTTCGTAGGTCTAGCGGAAGGCACCATTGAATGGACCGACCCCAAAGGCAAAAAGGAAAAGAAGAAGCTTTACGACGGAACGGTTTTTCACCGCGTAATCAAAAATTTTATGATTCAGGGTGGAGACCCGCTCGGCAACGGAACCGGCGGCCCAGGCTACAAATTTAAGGACGAATTCAATTCTAAATTGAGACACTCGAAGCCGGGGATGCTTTCTATGGCAAACGCCGGCCCAGGCACCAACGGCAGCCAATTTTTTGTGACCGTCGTCCCCACGCCTTGGCTTGACGATAAACACTCGATCTTTGGCGAGGTTGTCGAAGGCATGGACGTTGTAACAAAGATCTCCGAAGCCAAAACTACGTCCGGCGACAAGCCTGCGGAGCCGATCGTTTTAAAATCCGTAAAAATCGAAAGAAAATAGGCTCGACCTTCGCCCGGGCTTCATTCAGACGCTCGGGCTTTCTTCCGATAGTTCCTCTGTATGAATAGCGTATACATCATCTTCCTAGGAATATCGGCGGCCTTCGTTTCCGTGACCGGCGCGTTCTTCTCTATATCCGGACTCACCAAACTTTTTTCCGGGGCTCCCGTAGCAATTATGGTTATGGCCGGGGCACTGGAATTGGCAAAATTGGTTTCGGCAAGCTTCCTTCACCGCAACTGGAAGCAAATGCACTTCATTATGAAGTTCTATTTGAGCCTCGCCGTGAGCATCTTGATGTGCATCACCAGCCTGGGGATCTTCGGCTATCTTTCATTCGCTTACCAAAATACCTCGATGGAACTTAAAAACACCATGGTGCGTATCGAGTATCTGCAGTCCGAAGAAAAGAAGGTGCAAACCGAGACCGACCGTTTGCAAAAGACCGTCGACGAAATCCCCGACAATCGCATCACACGCAAAATGGACACACAAAAGGAACTTGAGCCGCGCTTTCAGGCCCTTCAAAAACAAGCCCTGGAAGTGCAAATCAAAATGCGCCAAGAAAACTTGAAAAAACTTGGTTTCCAAATGGAAATCGGACCGGTGATTTTTGTGGCGGAATTATTCGGCGCGAAGACCGACAACGTGGCCACATGGCTGATCGTGCTCTTCGTGATCGTCTTTGACCCGCTTGCGGTCTGCCTAGTTCTTGCCACCAGCTTCGCAATCAAGCAGCGGGAAGAGAAGCTCTCATCTCTTCCACCCGCCACCCCCGAGAAAGCTTCGGCAGCTTAGCCCCGCCGGCTTTCCAAGCGCGACAACAATTTGTAAATCGCAGGCACCACGAATAACGTCAATAATGTCGAAAGAATGGTTCCACCCACAATGGTGAGACCCATGGGCGTCCTTGTCTCCTGCCCCATGCTGTTGCCGAAAATCAAAGGTGTGGCCGCGACCACCGTCGCCGTACTGGTCATCAAGATCGGGCGCAAACGCACCGGGCAAGCTTCAAGTAAGGATTGGTGAACGCCTTTCTTTTCGTTGTGGCGCACTTGATTGGTGAATTCCACCAGCATAATCGAGTTTTTCTTGGCAATACCCATCAATACGATCAAGCCGATAAAGCTAAACAAATTCAGTGAAACACCGAACATCCATAAAGCCAGTAATGCCCCGGTCACGCTGAACGGCAAAGCCATCAAAACAGCGATGGGATGGATGAACGAGTTGAACTGGATCGCCAACACCATATAGGCCACCAAAATTCCCATGAGCAACGCGATCACCAAGCTATTGAAGCTTTCGCTTAATCCTGCGCTGGCGCCCTCAAGAGCGAAGTTGTAGCCGGGCGGCAAAATTTCACGCGCAATCACTTCCGCTTGCGCCAAAACGGTCGCCTGCGATTTGCCCTTCGTCAGCTGTCCAAAAACTCCGACTGCACGCTGGCGGTTCACACGCGTGATCGCCTGAACGGTGCCTTTTTCTTCCATCTTAACAAGGTCACCGATCTGCACGATATTGCCGAATTGATTGCGTACGGCGATTTTCTTTATGTCCGCGCGGTCGGTGATTTGATCCTCGGGAACTTTAATGCGCACGTCATAGCGACGCCCGCCGGCCGTATAACGGCTGACCCGAAGGCCCGCGACGGCCGCATTCAGCGTGGTGGCCACGGTTTCAACGCTCACTCCGCGCGAAGCCAACTTTTCACGCAGAGGTTCAATTTCAAGCTCGGGAATCCCTTGGCGGAAATCGGTGTCCAGATCCTGCGCCAATCCTTCTTCCGTCATACGCTTCATGATGGCCTGCGCGCTGTCGTTCAAAACATTCAATTCGGGCCCCGTCAGCGTAAAGCTAACCGGAAATTGCCGGCCCGAGGTTAACCCGCGGGATGAGACGTCGCGCAACGAGGGGCGGAAGTTTTTCATCGGCTTTAGAGCCTCGCGGATTTTATCCATGACTTCGAAGTGATTGAGTTTGCGGGTCTCGCGTGGGGTTAAATTAATGGGCATGAAGATCTGGTTCACGTTGGAGCCGCCCCCGCCGCCGCCGACGCTCAACAAATAACTCTCGATTTCAGGAATATTCTTGAACGCCGCTTCGACTTTTTCAGCGGCTTCGCTGGTCGCCTGAAGCGAGCTTCCCGGGGGCAACTGCGCCGACAGCAAAATTATATTCTGATCTTGCGGCGGCAAAAATTCCTGCCGAATGTGTTTTACCAAAATCATGGAAACCAAGAACAATCCTATGGACACCGTCACCACAAGTCCTGAATGCTTCAAGGTCGCATCCAGCATCGCCTGATAGCGCAATCCCATGGCATGAAATTTTTCATCCAGCCAGCGTTCGAACTTAGACACCTTCGGCGAAGCGCTGATCAACGCCGCGGCCCGCATCGGCGTGATTGTCACCGCCTCGAGCAATGAAATTAAAACGGCGCCCGACATCACGATGCCGAACTGGTAAAAGAATTTGCCCGTAATTCCGGACATAAAAATAACCGGCGCAAAAACCGCGATCACGGCAAGCGTCGCCGCCGTCGCCGCCGGCAAAATCTCCATCGCACCGTCATAAGCGGCATCGTAAGGCGGTTTGCCCATGCGGTAATGGCGCATGATGTTTTCGAGCAACATGATCGCATCGTCGACGACGATCGAAATCGCCAATGTCAACGCGAGCAAGGTGAAAAGATTGAGGGTGAAGCCCATGAAGTAGACAATCAGAAACGATCCGACGATGGAGGTCGGAATGCTGAAGAGGATATTAATTGCCGCCTGAAAGCTTCCTAAAAACAAAAAGCAAATCACGATGGTGGCCACTGCCGCGACCACCAGCTTTTCCATAGTGGTGTTCACGACCGCGCGGGTGGAGGTCGTGAAATTCACACGCACGCCAAGATCGTAACCTTTCGGCAAAGTCTTGCGCACTTCCTCGACTTTCTTGATCACATCGTCGGCCAAGGTCACTTCGTTGGCGCCACGCTGCTTTTTTATCGTAATTGAGAGTGAAGGCACACCATCGACCCGCGACAGCCGCCGAATATCCGACAGGCCGTCCTCGACGGTCGCGACGTCACCGATGTGGTAAACGGCGTCTTGAATCGTCGCCCCGCCTCGGCGCATGATGCGTAACTTTTTAAACGTATCGACGGTGTAAGCCTCACCCAGCCAGCGCACGCGCAACTCGCGATCCTTCTTCTCGACGTACTGGCCGGCTGCGGCTTCGATGTGCTGGGTTTGAATCGCATCGATAACGTCCGAGATCGTCAGGTCCGCGCGGCGCAATTTTTCCAAATCGGGCCAAATGCGCAAATTGCGCTCGCTGAATCCGGTGACGTCGACTTCCCCGACATTGGGTAAGAATCGGAATTGATCCAGCAAGGTTTGATCGGCGTACACGATCATGTCGCGCATCGGAGTATCTTTCGCCGTCAGCGCCAAATATAAGATCGGATCTTCTTCAGGGTTTTTCTTGCGCACAACCGGGGGATCGATGCCCAGCGGAAAGCGAATCCGGCTCAGCGCCGTTTGCACTTCCTGTAAAACCACATCCACATTGCGATTGATATCGAACTCGAGCGTGACCGCACCGGAGCCTTGGCGAACACTTGAGCGCATTTCTTTAATGCCCTCGACAGCCAGCAAACTCTCTTCAATTTGGTCGACCAGTTCGGCTTCGACGATTTCGGGTGAGGCCCCTTCAAAGTTTACCGAAACGGAAACGATCGGAAAATCCACGTCGGGAAGACGGCTGACGCCCAGCTTGGTCAACGCGATCGCCCCAAACGTGATCAAGGCCGCCATTAAAATCCAAGCAAACACAGTCCGTTTAAGTGATATCGCGACTAGATTCATATTATCGCGCGAATAAACGCGCTCTTGCCTCCGTCTTTCTCATCAGTGCATAGAGCTGCCAAAGAGTGATCTCGGCCTCGGAAGCCTCTTGTTCAAAAGTGATAGCCTCGAACGCGGTGGTACGTCCCTTACGATAGCGGTCACGTTCCGCATTGGTCTTTTTCATTTGAATCTCGACTAAACGATGCACGCGCTGCGCCTGCAGGTCCAAATCCCTTAATTCCTGCTTCAACTGATCCCAAGCCACGCGATTTTCACTCTGTCTGGCGTCCCGCCTCTGGCTTGCGGCATCGAATGATGCGCGCGCGGCACCGGCCTTGCGATACTCATTGCCCAAATCAAGGCCACTGCGGAAGGTCACGCCAATCGTTGAATAGTCATGGCTCTCATCGAAGGAACGACGGAGCGCCGGATCCGAAGTTTCGTCGATCGCATTTTTGCCGTAGCTCAAATTCAAATTCAATTCGGGACGAATGGCTTCACGCGCTTCCTTCGCGGCTTCTTCCGCGGCCAGCGCCTCATTCTGCACTTGCAAAAAATCGAGCTGTGTTACCGCGGACAAGGTGTCGGGTTTCCATTCCTGCGTCAGCTTGTCGGGAGCGCGGCTTACCGAAAGATCAACCGGGTCCGGCTGCCAAGTTCCGCGTGGAATATAGCGCTCGATGCGCGCGTAAGCTTGGGTCAACGTCAATTGAATCACCGAAAGCTGAAGCTCGCGCTGAGTGAGCAAGGCTTTCGCCTGCAGGAGATCCGTGCTCTCGGCCGCCGAACGATTGAAGCGATCTTGCGTCCATTTTAAAATTTCGCGGCTGCGCTTAAGATTTTTTTCTTGCAACTCTTTTTGCCGTAGAGCGAGCGCCCAATCCCAATAGAGCGTTTCGAAGTCGACCAATACCTGTCCGCGCTTCACCAGAGCCGCCGCCAACTGCTTCTTGCGCTCAAAAGACTCACGCGCCCGACGCAGCCGAGTTGAGCGCCCAAAAAAATCTTTCCACAAACTTTGCGAGATCGAGATATTCCAGTCCGCGGTGTAACGCCGATCCGGCGTCACATTCGGCGTCAGCGCGTTGTCCCAGCGCGGGCCGACCTTCACCAATGTGCCGGTGGAAAATGGCTTGCTTAACGTCATCGTCAGCGAATCAATGCGCGGCTTTTGCTGCTTGGCTTGGCCGGGAACCGTCGTGAACAACTCGCGGTTTTCATTCAAGCGCTGGCCCGTAACCTCGACGTACGGCTCAAGCACGATTTCGCGCGAATCGAAATCCAGCTCGATCGATTGGATTTCACTTTGCGACGCCTGAATCTCGGCGGACTTCATGACTTCGCTTAGCGCCGATTTAAATGGTTTAGTGGTAACGGGCTGTGCGAATGAATTCGCGCTGAGTGCGACAACGAGATGAAAAATCCAAGCCATGTAAATTGGTAACACACAGCTTGGCGCGGCGGCAATCCTAAGAAAAGGCTGCGGCAGAGGCGAAGGGAACTCTGGACCCTACATGAATTTCCCTTAAGTTAAATTACCTAAAGGCGGCTAAGAGTTGAGCCCGGGAAGGATTGGTAGAGGAGCTTCAACACGGAAGATCCGTCGTCTTCGATCCGAATGACCTCCGGTTCCAATTCAACTTTCGCCGGTTCTTCATTATCTAAATCGATTGGGAGCTTCGCCAAATCGAGACCGGCCATGGCCATCTCTGTATTACAGCTTCCGGTTAGTGTCATGAGTGCCCAGTTTAATGCGTCCATCGTTACCTCCGACAATTAAGTCAGTGGTGAAATACAGAGTTCGCCATTAAATCACAACGTTAGCATTCGCCACTTGTGAAGATTCCTACGAACTATGTTTATTACGTGGAGAGAAAGGACCTTTGCATCAGCTATGCCGAGGGATTCCCGGTTCAAAACAAATTGAACCGGGGCTAAACCACTACTCGATGAAAGCCTTCAGCTTGTTGGAACGGCTGGGATGGCGGAGCTTACGAAGCGCCTTGGCCTCGATTTGACGAATACGTTCGCGAGTCACGTTAAAGTCTTGTCCCACTTCTTCCAAAGTGTGATCGCTTTCTTCGCCGATACCAAAACGCATGCGCAGAACTTTTTCTTCACGCGCGGTCAATGTCGCCAACACACGGCGAGTTTGCTCAGCCAAGTTCAGATTCACGATCGCTTCGGCCGGATTGATGACCTTTTTGTCTTCGATAAAATCGCCCAGGTGTGAGTCTTCCTCTTCACCGACGGGAGTCTCGAGAGAAATCGGCTCTTTGGCGATCTTTAAGACCTTACGGACCTTGTCGACCGGCATGTCCATTTTCAATGCGATCTCTTCCGGTGTGGGCTCGCGGCCCAATTCCTGAACGAGGTAGCGTGAAGTACGAACCAGTTTGTTGATCGTTTCGATCATGTGCACGGGAATACGAATCGTACGCGCCTGATCCGCGATCGCGCGGGTAATGGCCTGACGAATCCACCATGTCGCATAAGTCGAGAACTTGTAACCACGACGGTATTCGAACTTATCGACGGCTTTCATCAAGCCGATGTTGCCTTCTTGAATCAGATCCAAGAATTGAAGGCCGCGGTTGGTGTACTTCTTGGCGATCGAAACCACCAAGCGCAGATTCGCGGTCACGAGTTCGGACTTCGCTTTATCGGCTTCGCGCTCACCTTTCCAGATGGCGGTGTAGGTGTCGCGGGTCCATTCGAACGTCATCTGTGTTTCTTCGCCCAAGCGGTTCAAGCGGTCTTGCGCATCGCTGGCCACAAGGAAGAACGTGCGGAATTGATCAAAGCGCATTCCGCCGGTTTCTTTATTCATCTTCGCGACTTCGACGTCGGAAGTTTCCATACCTTTGAAGCGGCTGGCGAGATGCGCGAGGTCCTTCGAGAAAGTTTTCTCAACACCGGTCTTCACGCGCTTACGTAAGTCGGCCGAACGTGCCACCAAGTTTTTGAACTTGATCACGATGCGGTTGATCGTCTTACGGTTGAAGTTGATGCTCTCAAAATTCAACATGAATTCGGCGTTGATCTTGTCGAGCTCAGCCGAAGCCGTTTTGTAGTCGGGAGAGTTGTAGGGCGAGCCCTTCAAGGTTTCAAAAGATTTCGCGGCCTTCTTTTGATACTTGCGGACGTGACCGATCAACTCGTGAATTTTCTGAATGTACTCTTGCTCGTCGTATTGAGTTTCTTCGTCCTCAAGGCCTCGGAAGATCGCTTTAATCTTAATGCGGCCCTCATCGAGACGCTTACCGAGCTGAATGATCTCATTGGTCCCGATCGGCGACATGGTGATGGCGCGAACGATTTCACGCTCTCCGGCCTCGATACGGCGGGCGATCTCGACTTCACCTTCACGGGTGAGGAGCGCCACACTGCCCATTTTACGAAGATACAGGCGTACCGGGTCGTTGCTCTTGGCATCGCCTTCGGATTCCTTTTCTTCTTCTTCTTCTTCTTTGTCTTCTTTGTCGGGATCGGTGAGGAAGAATTGGTCTTCTTCGTCATCGTCATCCTTCTTATTTTCAGACGAGTCAGTAATTACTACACCGTTCACTTCAAGCGCCTGCATGAAGGTATCGAGCACGGATGCCGCGATGATTTCGGGTGGCAAGAGATCATTGATCTCTTCAATGGCCAAAGACGGACGTTCTTTGGCTAACTTGATAAATCTCTGAATTTCTTCCTTAATTAGGTCTTCTTGCTGAGAAAGCGTGAGCTCTTTCGGCAAGTTTTCAGAGACGTTATCAGTCGTGTTTTTCGACATGCGGATGTACTCCCCATCGTAAAGAGGGTTTAAGAATCACGGTTGAGTGACCTGCGATTCTTATGAATATTCATTATCTGTTCCAGCTGCTCAGTTGAACCAGCCAGACCACCACCACGTAAGCTAGAGACCAATTCCTTCGACTTCGACCGCAAGAAATTTTGTTTTACCCGTTTTATACAATCCTGGAGCAGCTTTTTGGCCGCATCCTCAGGCAAACTTGTGTACGGTTCTGACAAATACCTTGTAATCGTTTCTGCGGGCCGAACTTCATTCATGAGCAAGGCGGATAAACTATCAAATTTATTAGGCATTAGTCTATACACTTCCGCTATGCGCTTAAAGACTTTGGCCGCACCCGCGTGGGCGAATTGATCTTCGATCCCCGCAGCCAAGGCCTCTTTGAGATAGACCTCTTTGATCAGCATAACGTTTAAAATTTCGAGTTCCGTACGCGGCGCTTTGTTTAAATCGATCTGGACCGGCTGCGCAGGCTCGGAAGCCGCCGCTGGAGCCGGAGCTTTGAGTGTCGCTTTTGGCGCTTGCGGCTTGGAATGCGCGCT
Source organism: uncultured Pseudobdellovibrionaceae bacterium (assembly GCA_964628445.1). GTDB lineage: Bacteria > Bdellovibrionota > Bdellovibrionia > Bdellovibrionales > UBA1609 > JALHOQ01. Next base: position 21,974 of record CAZVOP010000051.1, read on the forward strand.
GGCTGGGGCATTCAAGACTTTTTTGACGCTTTGGTCTACCAGCCGCTCTTCGACGTCCAACATGTTGGCAAAGTTCTGAATATAGAGTGAGCGAATGCGCGTATCCGCGATCTGGGCCAAGATCGGCGCAAATTCATCCATAAGCTGGATTTTGCCGGTGGAGTGTCCCTTGGCCGAGAGCCAAGCCTGTGTGCTGACCAGATCAAAAAGATCGGGCGCGGCCGTGATCAGTTTGCGCAGCTCCGCCACTCCATGAGCTTTCAAATATTCATCGGGGTCGAGCTTGTTCGGCAAAAATAATCCGCGCGCGTGTAAACCTTCGCTCAATAAAATCGGCAAACTGCGGGCCGCTGCACTTTTCCCCGCCTCGTCCCCGTCGAATAAAATCAAAACTTTGTTGGTGTAGCGCTTTACCGCTTTGGCGTGCTCGACGGTTAGCGCGGTTCCAAGAGTCGCGACGATATTATTGACGCTGACTTTGGCCAGCGCCAGCCAATCCATGTAGCCCTCGACGACGATCACTTCATCCTCGGAGCGGATGTACTTCGCCGAATGATCGAGGCCGTAGAACACTTTGCCCTTGTGGAAGATCGGCGAATCGGGGCTGTTCAAATATTTCGGCTGCTGTTCCTTTGAGAACACCCGCCCCCCGAAGCCGAGGCACTCGCCCGTCGGTGAAAAAATCGGGAACATTAAACGATGGCGGAATAAATCGTAGTGACCGTTCTTGCCTTGATTGCGGGCCTTAATCAGGCCGAGTTGTTCTGCGGGAGGAACGGGAACTTTTTTACTTTCAAAATAAAGCGCAAGATCGGACCACGCCTCCGGGGCATAACCGATTTTGTAGAGATTCACGAGCTCTTCATTCAAGCCGCGCGTTTGCAGATATTTTTTGACTTCGCTCGACTCCGGCAATTCCTTAAGGCGCTGATGATAAAAATCGCAGGCCAGCGAATTGATTTTGTAGAGCGTTTGCCGGACGTCGCGATAACCCGAGTTTGGATCGCGCTGCATTTCGGGCAAAGGAATTGAGGCGCGCTTAGCGAGGTACTCGATCGTTTCGGGAAACGTCATGCCTTGGTAATTCTGCACGAAGGTGAAGACGTTGCCCGAGGCCTTGCAACCGAAGCAGTGGTAAACTTGCTTTTCTTCGCTGACCGAGAAGCTGCCGGATTTCTCGTTATGAAAAGGGCAAAGACCTTGGTAGTTGCTGCCGGTCCGGCGCAACTGAACGTACTGCTGGATGATATCCACGAGATTCGTGGATTCCCGCACGCGCTCAATAAAGTCCTGCGGAAATTTCACGGCCTGATGTCTCCCGATCGCGGCGGCGCGACCTCACTGTCTAAAATAAGTCGATTAAGATAATTTGCTGCGCACGAGATCGCTGATCATTTTGCCGTCGGCCATGCCGCCTGTGCGGGCCATAACTTCTTTGATGACTCCGCCCATTTGCTTTTGCGTGGTGGCGGCTTGCTCTTTGATCACGTCTTCAACGATTTTAGTGACCTGCTCATTGCTCATCTGCTGGGGCAAATACGCCTCAAGCACAGTGAGTTCAAATTTTTCTTTATCAACCAGATCTTGGCGGCCGGCTTTTTCAAATTCGCTGATGCTGTCTTTGCGTTGCTTGGCCATTTTTTTGACGACGCCGATGACGTCGCTTTCGCCCATCTCATTGGGGCGGAGTTCAATTTCGCGGTACTTGATCGCCGACTGAAGCATGCGGATCGCGCTTAAGCGCTCAGCTTCTTTGGCCTTCATCGCGGATTTAATATCATCGAGAATTTTTTCTTTAAGACCCATGTGGAAACCTCAAGCGGAAAGTAGAAATTTGAACGGGCCACATGATGGCCCGTTCGGAAAGTGACGATCAAAAGCGAACGCTTTCAAGCGCGCGCCTTAGTACGGTTTACGAGATTTCTTCAGTAAACGTTTGCGTGCGGCCATCGACTTCTTCTTCAGACGTACGCTCGGCTTTTCGTAGTGCTCGCGCTTTTTGACTTCCGACAAGATGCCGGATTTTTCGCAGGCTTTTTTGAAACGACGGAAGGCCTGTTCAAAAGCCTCATTGTCGCGAATTCTCACTAATGCCAATTAAAATCACCTTCCTTCCAAAGTCCTCCAGGTGTAACAAAGCGGTGACCATTTGAGGAGCCTAAATATTGATCACTGCGGAAGATATTAACTTTATGCGTCGAGCATTGGAGCTCGCGCGCCATGCGGGCTCTTTACAAGAGGTGCCGGTCGGCGCCCTTGTGGTTTATGAAAATAAAGTTATTTCAGAGGCTTACAACCTTCGCGAAGGACGCCCGTCGGCCCTCGCCCATGCCGAAATCGATGCGATCGCGGGGGCTTCGAAGGCATTAAAGCGCTGGCGGCTTACGGGCTGCACTCTCTACGTGACCCTTGAGCCCTGTGTTATGTGTGCCGGCGCTTTGGTGCAAGCGCGCGTGGACCGGGTCGTTTATGGAGCCTCCGATCCCAAGGCCGGCGCGGTGGAATCTCTCTATAAGATACTGGGCGATGAGCGTTTGAATCATCGGCCGCAAGTGAGCGGCGGGGTTTTGCGCGAAGAGTGCGGCGAAGTTTTGAGCGCCTTTTTTCGTGCTAAACGCGCGCAGACTTGAAATTTAGCATCTGAAAAACTACGAAATGGTGCTTCCGGGGGGAATCCATGTTCCGAATTATTTTTGCCGTGATCACGTTTTTTTGCGTCCATGCCCATGGAGAAGGCTCCATCGTCAACTGCGCGCAACTGACGGCCGAAGAAATCATCGAGTACACAAAAGCTCTTCCCGCAAAAGAACTGCAAGAGATGGCTGAGCGCTGCGCCGATCAGCGCGACATGTTTATGATCGTCGCCGACGAACAGACCGATGCCTATGAGCGGGCCCGCTATATGCGCTATGCTCTGCGCGCCAGTATCGCCAGCCAGCAATTTTCAGCGGCGGTCGAAGCCTCGCTCACTCGTCGATAATCGTTTCACGCGATTCCGCGCTTAAAAATTCTTGTTTGCGCATTAAGTAGTAAAGCACGCCACAAATAAGGCCGATAAAAAAGCCGATCGCATGCGTGCGGTAACTGATTTTGGGATCAAAAGCTTCGGATGGCGCGAACAGAATCAACGCCACTCCGCAAGAGCGCAAAAATCTTTGCGTTTTGGATAGGCTCGTATTGATCAGAAAATACAGCGCCAGCCACGCCCCACCCATCCACGAGACCATTCCCGAAGCGCCGACGAGGCGAATCTCGGGATGATAAGTCAGCAGCGCAAAGGCATTCGTCACTCCGCCCATCACCACGGCCATAAACGGAAACATAAAGCTGCCGAAATAACCGAATAAAAAATAGCCCAAAATAAAAAACAGGAGCGAGTTCGCCGCCAAATGCCCAAGATCCCCATGAACAAACAGAGTTGTCCACAATCGCCAGTACTCGTGCTGTTTAAAGACCTGCGCTTGTGTCGCGGGCCACAGCTCGGCTAGGTCGCGAAAGTTATTCCACTCAGCGAAGCAGGCCGCGCTCAAGAGCAGCAAAGTCCCCATAGCCACGATGAACGCAAGCGCGTCAGGCTTATGGCTGAGCCATGTCGAATGCACGACCGTGTACACGACCGGAGGCCCTTGAGTTGGATTTTCTTGCGCGAAATCGTCCACACCAAATTCTATTCAATCAGCGGGCACTTAGCTCGCACAAACCAAAGAATTGACACCGGCCAGTACAACCTAATACACCAATGTGAAGTTCCAATGCGGAGAGGTGGCCGAGTGGTTTAAGGCATACGCCTGGAACGCGTACGTAGTAGAAATACTACCGTGAGTTCGAATCTCACCTTCTCCGCCAAAT
>CAZVOP010000052.1:0-25766 GCA_964628445.1 uncultured Pseudobdellovibrionaceae bacterium
GGCGCCAGGGGGTCCAAACAAGATCAGATTCAATATTGAACCCTCCGGCTCTTGAGCTTAACGCCCTTAAGCAGGCCTTCATACCGCGCGGTCAAAAGATGCGATTGAATCTGTTGGCTTGTATCCAAAGCCACGCCCACCAAAATCAGCAGGCTGGTGCCACCAAAATAAAACGGCACCTTAAGATACTGAATCAGCATTGTCGGAACGACGCAGACGAGACTTAAATAAACCGCGCCTGAAACCGTCAAACGATCCAAAACTTTTTTGATATAATCGGCCGTGCTTTTGCCCGCGCGAATGCCAGGGATAAAGCCGCCGTATTTCTTTAGGTTGTCCGACACTTCAACCGGATTGAACACGATCTCCGTGTAGAAAAAGCAAAAGAACACAACCAAAGCGACAAAGATCAAATTATAAACCGGGTGCGACGGATTGAGCGAAGTCGAAAGCGCCTTCAGCGTCGGGTTCTGCACGAACTGCGAAATCGTCGCCGGGAACATCAGAAGGGAGCTTGCGAAAATCGGCGGAATCACGTTTGCAAAGTTAATCTTAAGAGGCAAATGGCTCTGCTGAGTCTGCGCCATTCCTTCGCGGGTCGGCGCACGCTGAGAATACTGAATCGGAATGCGACGTTGACCAACTTCAAGAAAGACCACGATGCCGATAAGAGCGGCCATTGCGGCAACCAACATGAGAGCAACCATTCCATTGATTTCACCGGTCTCAACCATCTTCCACAAGCGCAACGCACCGCTGGGCAATCCCGCCGCGATACCGGTAAAGATGATCAAGCTTGAGCCGTTTCCAATTCCGCGCTCAGTGATCTGCTCACCAAGCCACATGACGAAGCAAGTGCCCGCCGTCAAAGTGACAATCGTGACGAATTGAAATCCCAGGCCCGGTCCAAACGAGCGAGTGGAGACCAACGGAACACCTTGGTGATCCGACTGTCCAAGAAAAGACGCCATAGCGTAAGCTTGGACAACGGCAAGAATCAAAGTTGCGTAACGTGTGTACTGATTAATCTTTTTGCGGCCTTGCTCGCCCTCTTTCTTCAATTGCTCAAGATGAGGAACAGCGGTCTGCAGAAGCTGGAAAATAATCGACGCGGAAATGTACGGCATAATGCCCAAAGCGAAAACGCTAAAGCGCTCAAGCGCTCCACCGGTGAAAGTGTTGAACATAGAAAAAATCCCACCGCTAGCCTGGGACTCGAAAAACGAAAGCATCACATTGGCATTAACGCCCGGAACCGGAACGTGAACGCCAAGACGGTAAATCGCCAAAACACCAAGAGTGAACAAGATACGTTTGCGAAGCTCGGTTGGAATACTCAATGCTGAAGCCACTAGATTACCTCGACTTTTCCTCCAGCCTTTTCCAAAGCGGCTTTGGCGGTTTCGCTGAACTTATGAGCGCGCACGGTTAAACCTTTGGGAGCGTCGCCGCGGCCCAAAATTTTAATCTGCGCATCTTTGCCCACAAGGCCGGCTTTGACCAATTCCTCAGGACCAACGGTCCCGGAAAAAGCTTGAAGTTGGTTCAAATTCAAAATCTCAAAGACATTTTTAAACGGTACGTTGGTGAATCCCACTTTCGGCATACGGCGAACCAAGGGAGTTTGACCACCCTCGAAACCGCGACGAATCGGTGTTCCTTTGCGGGCTTTTTGGCCCTTTCCACCTTTTGTGGAAGTTCCACCTTTACCCGAACCGCGTCCACGGCCGAGAGCTTTGGTGTTGTGAGTGGATCCGCGAAATTTTTTAAGAGTTGCTAGTGCGCTCATTATTTACTCACTTCCACTTCAACAAGATGCTGAACTTTATAGATCTGGCCACGATTAGCCGGATTGTCTGTAATCACTTTTGATTGGTTGATCTTGCGCAAACCCAAGCAGCGGATGGTGTTGCGCTGGCTTTCGGTCGTGCCGATCAATCCGCGTTTCAATGTCACTTTAAAAGTCTTAGCCATATATACCTCGTAAAAACCATTTACTTATCAAGGGTCGCACTACCGCGACCTGTAATATCAAGTGGGTCGCGACGGCGCGACCCTTATACCAATCAAACCTAGTCGTTCGACTTCGTCGGACGGCTTAAAATCAATTGCTCAAGTCCGTTCATCGTTGCACGAACCGCATTGTGCGGATTCGTCGTGCCGACACACTTAGTGAGAATGTCTTTGATGCCGACTGCTTCCAGAACCGCGCGCACCGGACCGCCGGCGATAACGCCCGTTCCTGGGGATGCGGGAATCAGAATCACGCGAGCCGCGCCGAATTTACCCATAACTTGGTGGGGAATCGTGCGGTTCTCTTTCAAGTTCATTCTCTTTTGGGATTTCTTCGCGATGCGACCAGCTTTGCCGATAGCTTCGGGAACTTCGCCGGCTTTACCGGTTCCGAAACCGACTTCGCCTGTGCCGTTGCCCGCGACCACGAGAGCTGAGAAGGAAAAGCGGCGTCCGCCCTTCACCACTTTAGCCACGCGATTGATGGCCACGACTCGTTCTTGCAAATCTGATTGTGTATTTTCCACTCTTTATCCCTTTTTTCTTAGAAGCTTAAGCCCGCTTCGCGAGCTCCGTCTGCCACAGCTTTAACTCGTCCATGAAACACATAACCACTACGATCAAAAACTACGTTCTTAATGTTCTTACCTAGAGCGCGTTTCGCGAGCTCCGCGCCGACCTTTTTCGCCGATTCAAGATTCTTGGTCTTGATTTCGCCTTCCAAAGTCGAGTACGCCGCCAAAGTTTTGCCGTTACTGTCGTCGATGATCTGCGCGTAGATGTGACGGCCGCTACGATAAACGGTCAAACGCGGACGCGCGGTATCGCCATCCACTTTTTTGCGGATACGCGCCCGGCTCTTCAAGCGCTTGCTCACTTTATGTGACGTCTTATTTTTTAACTTAATCCGAATCATATTATCCTCACGCAAAGGGTTTCCGTCAGGAAGCCCGCAATATTAAATCAATTACTTAGCCGCAGACTTACCCGCTTTACGGCGGATTTTCTCATCAGCGTATTTAACACCTTTACCCAAATACGGCTCGGGCGGACGGAAGCTGCGGATTTTCGCAGCGACTTGCCCGACTGTCTCGCGATTGGGACCGGTGACTGTAATCTTCGTTAACTTTTCGATCGTGATCTCAATTCCTGCCGGAATCATAAAGATCACCGGGTGACTGAAACCAAGCGTAAGCTCCAGCTTCTTACCGCTGACCGCCGCACGATAACCGACCCCATTGAGCTCGAGTTCACGAGTCCAGCCTTTGGTCACTCCGGTCACCGCGTTTTGAATCAAGGCGCGGTACAAACCGTGAAATCCGCGCGTGCGCGGCTCGGTGTTCACCGGAGTGAGGATGACTTTGCCATCTTCAATCTTGGCCTTGATCTCAGGGCGCATAGCGATGGTGAGTGAGTGCTTAGCACCTTTCACCAAAACTTCATTTTTCGGATTTACCGAAACCTGAACCGTTTTATCTAAAAATACAGGTGATCTTCCTACACGTGACATAAATTCCCTACCACACGTTACACAGCAGTTCGCCGCCCAGATTGTCTTTCTTCGCGGAATCACCGTCCACAACGCCGCGATTGGTGCTCAGGATTGCGATCCCGAAACCATCACGAACTTTGGGAATGTCTTCCGACTTCACATAAACTCGACGTCCAGGACGGCTCACGCGATCGATTGCCGTGATCACGGGCTTGCCCTTTTCGTTGTATTTCAAATAAACGCGCATCACGCCCTGTTTATCGTCGCGAACGACTTTAAAGGAGCGGATGTAGCCTTGGTCCAACAAGATCTTCGCGATGCCTACACGTACGTTCGAAGCCGGAATATCCAGCTTTTCTTGTTTCGCCGCGCCGGCATTACGAATCCTGGTAAGAAAATCCCCAATAGTATCCATTCTTACATCACTCCTATTAACGCTTTCTGAAGGGCATGCCTAAAGCTTCCAGCAAGGCCCGTCCCTGATTGTCGTTCACTGCCGAAGTGCAAATGGTGATATTCATCCCACGCAGTTGTTCGGCTTTGTCGTAGTCGATTTCCGGAAAAATAGTCTGTTCTTTTAGGCCCATGTTGTAATTGCCACGGCCATCGAAACCACGCGGAGAGAGACCGCGAAAGTCACGTACGCGAGGCAAAGACAAGTGGATCAAACGCTCGAGGAAAGACCACATGCGCTCTTTGCGAAGGGTGACCATGCAACCAATCGGCATACCTTCACGCAGCTTAAAATTCGAGATCGACTTCTTCGCTTTGGTGATGACCGCTTTTTGACCGGTGATCGCCGTCAGTTCGTCCACTGCCGTGTTCAAAACTTTCGGGTTCTTTACCGCTTCCGCAGTCGACAAGTTGATCACGATCTTTTTGAGACCGGGAACTTGCATACTGCTCTTCAAGCCCAATTCCTTCATCAAAGTCGGAACCATCTCTTTGCGGTATTTCAACTGCAAACCGATCGGAACGCTTTGCCCTTTGCCCTTAACGGCTTTGGGAGCTTTGTCGGCTTTCGCGGCTTTTTCCGCCTTCTCGGCCTTCTTTTTTAATCCAGCTTCTTTATCGTCAGCCATCTTAAATCACCTCAGGTGCCAAGGACACGATCTTCACGAACGATTTCGCACGCAATTCACGTGCTACGGGTCCAAAGATACGGGTGCCGATGGGCTCTTTAGCCGCGTTAATCAAAACGGCCGAGTTATCGTCGAAACGAATGTAGCTGCCATCTGCGCGACGCAATTTGTGGATCGTGCGCACAACAACGGCTTTGGCTACGTCGCCTTTTTTTACTTTCGAATTCGGAAGCGCATCTTTAACCGAAACGACAATGATGTCGCCGATCGCGGCGTAACGGCGCTTAGAGCCGCCGAGAACTTTGATGCACATAACTTCGCGAGCGCCCGAGTTATCGGCTACACGAAGACGGGTTTGCATTTGAATCATACATTCACCTCAAGATCTTGCTCGCCTTTTTCGACAACTTCCATCAAGCGCCAGCGTTTGGTCTTGCTCAACGGGCGGGTCATCTGGATGCGGACTTTGTCGCCTTTTTTCGCCTGATTTTTTTCGTCATGGGCTTTGTACACGGAAGTCTTCTTCAAGAACTTTCCATATTTCTCGTGACGAACGCGGCGGAAGATCTGGACCGTAATGGTTTTATCCATCTTGTCGCTGATCACTTCACCGACCACTTCTTGGCGGCGCACATTCTCGCGCTGTTCAGTTGTTTTTTCAGTAGCTTTAGACATGCTTCAATCCTCTACTTTTTCTTACGCGAGCCAAGTTTGGTCTGCAGCGCCGTATTCAAACGGGCCATATCTTTTCTTTTTCCACGAATCTCAATCGGGCTCGCGAGCTGCCCCAAAGTGTGCTTCATGCGAGCTTCGAAGAGCTCCTCACGAATAGTCACCATGCGCTTACGCAATTCCGAGCTCGTTAAATCTTTAATTTCCTCGTACTTCATCTCTACTCCCGAGCCACAAACTTGGTCTTAAAAGGCAATTTGGCGGAGGCCAACTGGAACGCTTCTTTAGCTTGTTCGCGAGTGATGCCGTTCATTTCAAACAAAATGCGTCCAGGAAGAATCATCGCGACCCACAACTCAGGGCTTCCTTTACCGGAACCCATGCGTGTTTCCGCAGGCTTCTTGGTCAAGGGCAGATCCGGGAACACACGCAGCCACAATTTTCCGCCACGTTTTACCGAGCGGCTGACCGCGATACGGCCGGCTTCAAGTTGACGTGCGGTCAAGCGGCCGGCTTCCACCGCCACAAGTCCGAAGTCACCGAAAGCCAACGTGCTTCCACGTTGGGCCATACCCTTGAAATTCGGGCGATGCACTCTACGCCATTTAACTCTTTTAGGACTTAACACGGCTCTTCTCCTCAATCTCTCGAGCTGAATAAACATCGCCTCTGTAGATCCAAACTTTCAGACCGATCAGTCCGTAAGTGGTCAGGGCCTCTGCAGTTCCGTAATCAATATCCGCGCGGAGAGTGTGCAGCGGAACGGACTTTTCGTTGTACCATTCTGAGCGCGCGATTTCGGCGCCATCAAGACGGCCGCTCACGCGAATTTTAATCCCGCGCACTCCGCCTTTTACAGCCGCAGCGAGAGCTTTTTTAAGAGCCCGGCGCCAAGAGATACGTTTTTCGAGCTGAAGCGCGATGTTCTCGGCGACCAACTGAGCATCCAGGTCGGGCTTACGCACTTCTTGAATGTTGACGTAAACTTCATTGGTGGTCAGAGCTTGAATCTCAAGTTTCAAAGCATCGATGCCCGTGCCTTTTTTACCGATCACGACTCCGGGACGCGCAGTGGAGATGATGATCTTCACTTTGTTCGCGGCGCGCTCGATTTCGATCTTCGCCACACCCGCATGTTTCAACTTATCTTTGATGAACTTACGGAGCTTGTTATCCTCAAGGAAATTGATTTGGTACTGTTTGCCTTTAGCGTACCAACGCGAATCCCAAGTTCTGATGACTCCGAGTCGTAATCCAATTGGATTGATCTTTTGTCCCACTAGCTAGACTCCTATTTCTCTTCCAGAATAACGTTGATGTGGCTCATCTTCTTCTTCACTTGGAAAGCACGACCCTGAGCGCGGGGACGGAAACGCTTCATCGAAGGCCCCATGTCCACGGAGATCGTCTTTACAAACAGATTGTCGATATCAATCGTCTTTTTGTTTTCCGCATTCGCCACCGCCGACTCGATCAATTTTTTGATCAAGCCCGCACCCTTCTGCTTCATGAAGGTGAGCGAACGGATTGCATCGTTCACGTCTTTACCGCGAACCACGTCAGCCACAAGGCGGGCCTTCTGACATCCGATGCGCGCAAAATTTAAACTGGCTTTCACTTCCATCGTTTAACCCTTTACTTCTTCGCCGGAGGAGGAGCTGAAACAGGCGCGTTGACCTTTTTCTCAGCATGTCCGTTAAAGGTCCGAGTGGGCGCGAATTCGCCCAGTTTGTGACCAATCATATTTTCAGTCGCGTATACGGGGATAAATTTGCGGCCGTTATGAACCGCGAATGTGAGGCCCACGGAATCAGGCAGCACCGTCGAACGGCGTGACCAAGTCTTGATGACCTTCTTGTCGCCCGTCGCTTTGGCGGTTTCGATCTTCTTCATCAGTTGGTGATCCACGAATGGACCTTTTTTTACTGAACGTCCCATGTCTCTTACTTCCTCATTTTGCGCTTAGCGCGACGCTTGATAATCATTCCGTCAGTGCGTTTGTTGTGACGGGTCTTATAGCCTTTGCAAGGTTGTCCCCACGGAGTGACCGGGTGATGACCTTTACCAACACCTTCACCACCACCGAGCGGGTGATCGACCGGGTTCATCGCCATACCGCGAACCGAGGGACGAATGCCTCTCCAGCGTGCGGCACCGGCTTTACCTAAGCTGATGTTTTCATTGTCCGTGTTGCCCACTTGACCGATCGAAGCGCGGCAAACCGAAAGAACCTGGCGAACTTCGCCGGAAGGCAATTTCACCGAGCAGTATTGGCCCATCTTTGAAACAAGAGTGGCTTCGCTGCCCGCACCGCGCGCGATTTGCGCGCCTTTACCGGGGCGCAATTCCACCGCATGGATGATCGTGCCGGCCGGGATTTGGCTCAGCGGCAAACTGTTGCCAGGCTTGATATCCGCATTCTCACCGGAGAGAACGGTGTCGCCAACGTTCAAGCCGATTGGAGCCACGATGTAAGATTTTTCGCCGTCTTTATAATGAAGAAGAGCGATACGGCAGGTGCGGTTCGGATCGTACTCGATCGCGGCAACCGTTGCCGGTACGTCGACCTTTGTGCGCTTGAAATCGATCAAACGGAAACGGCGCTTGTGACCGCCGCCTTTGTAGCGGATCGACTTCATACCGTTATTGCTGCGACCAGCTTTACGGTGATTCCAAGTCGTTAGACTTTTTTCGGGATAATCTTTTGTGATTTCCGAGAAATCGTAGCCGGTCATTCCACGGCGGCTAGGACTGCTTGGACGAAACGTTTTAATACCCATCTTTATGCCCCCTCAAACAAGCCGATTTTTTCGCCAGCTTTAAGGCGAACCATGGCTTTCTTCCAATTCACGGGACTACCCACGCCAAATTTGGTGCGTTTAGCGCGGCCGCGACAGTTGGCCGTATTCACACTCGCGACTTTTACGCGGAAGTATTTTTCGACGGCTTTTTTGATATCTTCTTTAGTTGCGACTTGGTCGACTTCGAAAACGTAGACGCCTTTTTCGGCGAGCATGCTGTTTTTTTCCGTCACCAAAGGACGCTTGATTACGTAATACATTATTTGGTCTCCCCGCAGCGCTCGATGATCTTGGAGATGGAGCTCTTGCTGATGATCAAGTTGTCATACTTAAGCAAGTCATAAACGTTCATTCCTTCGACGCCCATATAACGAAACTTCGGAAGGTTGCGTGAAGCGCGGTTGAACTTATCGTCCGTGGCGCCGTCGATCAGAATCGCTTTGGTCAAACCGAAATTTTTAAGCTTTGTCGCGAGGTCTTTGGTTTTGCCATCACTCGAGGTCATCGCATCAACGACGAACAACTTGCCTTCTTTTTTCAGATAGGAAAGTGCCGTGCGCAAACCAAGACGTTTTACTTTCTTCGGCAAAACGTAACTGTAGTCGCGGGGTTCAGGACCGAAGGAGATACCACCGCCGGGCATCAACGGCGAACGGATAGAGCCTTGACGGGCATTACCTGTTCCCTTTTGCTTGAACGGCTTCTTTCCGCCTCCGCTCACTTCACCGCGAGTTTTCGCTTTGTGCGTGCCGCGACGACGGCAAGCCAATTGCCAACGGACAACCGTTTGCAAAATCTCTTTTTTTACTTTGATGTCGAAAACAGAAGCGTCGAGATCCACTGTTCCGACTTTCTTCTTATCCCAACCTAATACATCTACACTTGCCATACTCTACACCTTCGTTAAGCGAACTAGCGAGTTGCGGGCGCCGGGCACGGGGCCTCTGACCAACAAGACGTTTTCTTCGGCGATGATATCTACAATTTTAATATTACGGATAGAGACTGTTTCGTCGCCCCACTGACCCGCCATGCGCTTTCCTGGCATAACTCGTCCGGGCCAAGTTCTGTTACCGACAGATCCGGGCTTTCTGTGAAAACCAGAACCGTGAGTCGCGGGACCACCGTGAAAATTCCAACGGCGAACGGCGCCTTGAAATCCGCGTCCGCGGGAAAGACCGGTCACCTTTACGGTGTCGCCTTTTTTCAAGGAATCAATACCGACTTTTTGGCCTACGGAAACTTCGGGCTGATTTTTAAAACGCATTTCGCGGCGGAACTTCGCGCCGTTCTCGAAGCCTGCTTTGGCAAGCTGAGTTTTAGTGGCGTTGTTCGTTTGCGAAGCGCGGTCCGCTTTAAACGCCACCTGCACGGAAGCGTAGCCGTCGCTCTCGACGGTTTTAACTTGCGAAACAACCATCGGCTCATATCGCAAAACGGTTACCGGGATGCGCTCGCCCTCTTCGAAGATTGCGGACATTCCCACTTTGAAAGCATACAAGCCGTCAAGTTGAATGGCTCCAGCGGCTGCGGGAGCTGCGGTTACTTCTGCCGGCGTTTCAGGTGTTTGATTTTCTTCGCTCATCTCAATGCTCCCTTACACTACCGACAATTTAATTTCGACATCCACGCCAGCGGAGAGATCAAGCTTCATCAGTTGATCGATCGTTTGCTGAGTGGGCTCAAGGATATCGAGCAAGCGCTTGTGCGTGCGCACTTCGAATTGCTCGCGTGATTTTTTATCAACGTGGGGTGAACGCAAAACGGTGTAACGGTTGATTCGCGTCGGAAGCGGAATCGGGCCGGCCACGCGGGCGCCAGTGCGGCGTGCGGTCTCGACGATCTCTTTCGTCGACTGATCCAGCAGCTTGTGATCGAATGCTCGTAAACGGATGCGGATTTTCTGACTCTGCATAAAGAACCTTCTGTTTGCGTTCCAAGATACCAAAAAGACAAAAGCAGACCCTTTTCTAACCGGCCGTCAGCGCCCAGTCTCAATAAAGTGCTCACTTTATGACTTGGAAACATTTAGGTCGAAGAATAGAGCTGCAAGTCGGCGATAATGCTGAGCCGGCGACCGCTTGTCAAAAGGAAAATAGTGGAATTTCAGCGGGTTATTTTCGCTCGAGAATCAGCGCCCTAAATGGCTGAGGATTTCGGCTTCCACCTTGGGCGGAACAGGCTGATATTGGAGGAACTCCATGCTGAAACTGGCCCGGCCCTGACTGAGCGAACGTATATCTGTCGCATAGCCGAAAAGCGTGGCCAGCGGGGCCTCCGCCTGGATGGCTTGACCACCGGGTTTGGGGCTCATGGAGTGGACTTTGCCGCGCCTCGCATTGAGGTCGCCGATCACTGCTCCCATAAAGTCTTCGGGGGTAAAAACTTCGAGCTTGAAAACCGGCTCAAGCAGCTGTGATTTCACGCTCTTAAGCGCTTCGCGGAGGGCCTGGCTCGCAGCCACTTTGAAGGCCATTTCGGTCGACTCTTTGTCGCGGGTTTTCACGCTCAATAGACTGACCTGAACACCCATCAGCGGGTAACCCGCCAGGACACCCACGTCCGCCGCTTCCAACGCCCCGCTTTTGATCGCTTTAAAGAAATCCGGATCCACGCCCACAGCGCTTTTTGGGTCAAAGACGATGCCGGTGTCGACGTTCTTAGCTTCGATTTTTAAAGTGACTTCGGCATATTGTTTTTCGCCTGCCACCTCGCGTTCAAACGCGCCGTGACCTTGAGCGGACCCGGTAATGGCTTCACGGTAGGAAACCTGCGGTTTACCAATATTGGCCTTCACCTTGTACTCGCGGAGCAAACGATCGATCAAAATCTCGACATGCAGCTCGCCCATCCCGGACAGCAACATTTGCCCGGTTTCTTGGTCGATCCGCACTTTGGCGGAGGGATCCTCTTGCTGCAAGCGCTCGAGGCCGGCCGTCATTTTTTCTTGATCGGAAATACTTTTCGCTTCGATCGCCACCGAAATCACGGGCTCGGGAAAGGTGATGCTCTCCAAAACCACGGGACGCTTTTGATCGCAAAGGGTGTCACCGGTTGCGGAAAATTTTAAGCCGATCGCAGCACCAATGTCGCCCGCACGCAATTCTTTGATTTCTTCACGTGCATTCGCATGGAGCCGCACCAAACGTTGAATGCGTTCGCGTTTATTGGTGCGCGGATTCAAAAGCGTTTCGCCCGCTTTGACGATTCCCGAATAAACGCGAAGAAAAGTCAGATGCCCGGAGAAAGGATCGGAGGCAATTTTGAAAGCCAAGGCCGCGGTGGGCTCAAGAAAATCCGTTTTAACCTTAATCATCTTGTCTTCTTTTGCCGGATCTTTTCCTTCGAGCGGAGGAACGTCGAGCGGGCTCGGCAAATACTCAACCACGCCGTCGAGAAGAGGTTGTATACCCTTCTTTTTAAAAGCACTGCCGCAAAAGACCGGATTGATGCTCAACGAGAGAGTGGCTTTGCGAAGGCCCATGTGGATTTCTTTGGTGGTGAGCTCTTCACCGTTCAAATATTTGTTCATCAGATCGTCGTCGCTTTCGCACGCGGCTTCGATCATTTGTTCGCGCAATTGCGCGACCTTGGGCTGCAGATCATCCGGAATTTCCGCGGTGATCATGTTCTCACCGAGATCATCTTTCCAAATATAGGCCTTGCGCTCGATCAAATCGATCACGCCCTGAAAGTTCTCTTCCGCACCGATTGGATATTGCACCGGCACCGGGCGCGCGCCCAGCTTTTCCTTGATCGTGTTCACGCTCATCTCGAAGTCGGCACCGACCCGGTCCATCTTGTTGATGAAACAGATGCGCGGAACTTTATATTTAGTGGCTTGCCGCCAAACGGTTTCGGATTGCGGCTCGACACCATTGACGCCGTCAAAGACCGCAACCGCGCCGTCGAGCACCCGAAGCGAGCGTTCAACTTCGATGGTGAAATCAACGTGGCCGGGGGTATCGATGATGTTGATTCGGTGATTTTTCCAGAACGCCGTCGTCGCCGCGGCCGTAATGGTGATCCCGCGCTCTTGCTCTTGCTCCATCCAATCCATAACCGTGTCACCATCGTGAACTTCGCCCATACGATGCGACTTCCCGGTGTAGAACAGGATGCGTTCAGTGGTTGTCGTTTTGCCCGCGTCGATATGGGCCATAATGCCTATATTGCGCGTAAAACGAAGCTCTTCTAATTTCTGCGGATCAACGGTGCTCATGACAATTTTTGTTATCGGGGAATTTTCGCCTGGTGTCTATCGCCAATCCACGGCTCACCGTGAAAAATATGGAGAGCCTTAGTCGTCCTGGCGCATCCCTCTTCGCCTTACTCTGGCCCGCCGATTGAAATAGAGGATTCCGGTCAATACGGCTTACGCCTCAATTGGACGAACACTTCGCTTTGCTTGATCCTTACTTTGTAATATGGAGTACCGATGAAGACATCACTACGGTTCGCCCTCATCGCCATGGCCATGACGTCTTTCGGCTTACATGCCGAAGGCTACCTTACCCACCGCGTGTTTGACGTTCCCCGCCGGTCGGAGCCTTTGCCGTCGAAACTCAGCTTCAAGGCTGGGCAGGTTAAAGTGAGAAATATCAGTTGGTTTGCGAGCCTCTTCAATGCCCACAGCTGTGAAGCCGAACTTGGGGCGCAAGTGCTTAAAGGCGATTTTGAAATCACGGTCCGCGCCGATCATTCAATGAACATATCGTGGAACGGTAAAGCTTCAAAATATATCGGCGCCGGCCATGCCGACTACATCCCGATCTATCGCCACCTCGGCGTTCTGGTTCATCCGCATTTCCTGATCAAGTTGCCGAATTGGGTGACTATTTTCGTGCAGGTCCACCGCAACAGCGACGAAACAAAGACCTTTGAGCTTTCGCTGGTTCAGAACCGGCCGGGCCAAGAGATTAAATTATTGCCCATTCTCGAAGGCGCGGGCATTTAGTGTTGCGGCTGAGCCTTCTTATCTTGCTGGTTTCTTTGAATGCTCTTGCAAAGGAAGTCCCGACCGCCGATTGCACGTATCTTTTGATGGCCACGGAAGAGCTTCGGTCCTCATTGCACCAACTCGCGCAGCAACCAGCGCCCACCGCGGTGAAAGACCGGGAAATCTTGTCCGCCGAACTGAAAGTCGCGGCCAATGTTCTATTGGCACGCACAAACTACGGCGATACGGATGTAAGGTACGCGTTTCAAAAGGCGCGCGAATTAACCGGGACCAAAATCATCAATTCGCTCTATCCGTTGATCATCGGCCGGCAACCCGTCGCCCAACTGATGAGCGAAAATTTGGGCCCCTTAAGCGCACGCTTTCCGCGCTTGAAAATGAGCGCCTATGCCATTTACCGCTCGAACAATATGGCAAAACCGGTCGCCTATATCACCAAGATGGATCTTGATGTGTTGGCGGAGGACGAAGCGCTGTTTGCCCGTTTGCTTCACCAACGCGCCTTCTTGCATGAATCGATATCCTCCGCACTTAACGATCACCGTGAAGACTTAATCACTTTGGCAGCTACATTAGTCGGGGCAAATAAAAAGACCGAAGATCACCGCGGCCGCGTTCATGCCGTACTGATTAGTCCCGTGGTCACCGATAGTTTTGCCTACACTCACAATGAGTTCCGCAACTTGAACCGCGAGCACAAAGACTTCCTGACGTTCTTTGAAGAAATGAAGCGTGATCCCGACGAAATTATTTTTGAGATCATGCATCTTTTAGGGATTTTCAGCGACCAGGCGAATTTCGAAAACTAATTCACCTAGAGGTCGGGAAAATTAAATGAGAAGAGAGAAAGCGGCGCACCCGAAAGCGAAATGTATCGGGGCGCATAGACCTTACCAGTTATAGTGCGAGAATGCTTTGTTGGCTTCAGCCATACGATGAACGTCTTCTTTTTTCTTGATGGCGTTACCACGGTTTGCGTAAGCGTCGGCAAGTTCGCCGGCCAAACGATTGGCCATGCTTTTTTCACCGCGTTCACGTGAATAATCGATCAGCCACTTCATCGCCAAAGCAAGACGGCGCGAAGGACGGACATCGACGGGAACTTGATAAGTCGCTCCGCCTACACGGCGTGAGCGAACTTCTAAATTCGGCTTGCAGTTTTCGAGGGCCTTTTTGAAAACGGTCAGAGGCTCTTCGCCCGAAACCTTTTCACGCAGCTGATCGAGAGCATTATAGAGCGCTCCGTAAGCTTTGGTTTTCTTCCCTTGAATCATCATTTTATTTACAAACTTCGCAACGATGAGATCGTTGTAAACGGGATCGGGAAGGATTTCTCTTTTGGCAGCTGTTTTACGACGCGACATTAGCTCTTATCCTTTATTTCTTCGGCTTTTTCGTTCCATATTTGGAACGGCTGTTCAGACGGCCATTTACACCTTGGGTATCAAGTACGCCGCGAACGATGTGATAACGAACACCCGGAAGATCTTTAACACGACCACCACGAATCAAGACCACACTGTGCTCCTGAAGGTTATGCCCAATGCCCGGGATATATGAAATGACTTCAAATCCATTGCTTAAACGAACTTTAGCCACTTTGCGCAGAGCCGAGTTCGGCTTCTTCGGAGTGGTGGTGTAAACCCGGGTGCAAACGCCGCGTTTTTGCGGACATGAGGTGAGCGCCGGAGATTTTGTCTTATCTTTCGATGCTTCACGTGAGCGGCGAATCAATTGGTTAATCGTTGGCATGTGACCTTTAAATCCTCTTCTAGGTTTTGGAACGCCCGAAGTTATAGTTACCACGAGCATTCCGTCAACTTTTAGTTCATTAAAGACCGCGTTTTACCGCGGTCGCAACTTCAAATGACCGCGTTTTACCGCGGCCGCAATACAAAGGCCGCGTTCCACCGCGGCCGCAACATATCAATTCAGCCCGTAATTGCTCGCTGAGGGCGCGGTTCCCGGCAGAAACGAACCCGTTCCCACTTCTTCGTCCTCAACGATAACTTTCCAGCGCTTGTAAGCTCCAAGGCCCGTTCCGGCAGGAACCAGTCGACCCATGATGATGTTCTCTTTGAGACCACGCAAACCATCGGTTTTGGAGTTCACTGCGGCCTCGGTCAAGACCTTGGTGGTCTCTTGGAAGCTCGCCGCTGAAATCCAGCTATCGGTGCTCAATGACACTTTAGTGATACCGAGGAGCAGCGGCTCAATAACAGCCTGGCGTCCACCCTCTTTGAGAACTTTGTCGTTCTCATCGAGCATCTCAAAGCGTTCCACTTGTTCACCGGCCAAGAAACGAGTGTCTCCCGGATCGCTGACTTCAATTTTACGGAGCATGTTACGCACGATCACTTCGATGTGCTTATCGTTAATTCCCACCCCTTGTAGACGATAGACCTCTTGGATCTCGTTCACCAGGTAAGCGCTCAGTGCACGATCGCCGAGGACGCGCAAAATATCATGCGGGTTGCTCGGTCCATCCATCAAAGCTTCGCCAGCCTTCACGAATTCGCCTTCGCGAACCGCGACGTGTTTGCCCTTAGGGATCAGGTATTCACGCTGTTCGCCGACTTCGGGAGTCACGATCACGCGCTGTTTACCTTTAACGTCTTTCCCGAAAGTGACGTAGCCGTCGATTTCGGAAATGATGGCGGCTTCTTTAGGCTTACGCGCTTCGAACAATTCGGCAACGCGCGGAAGACCCCCGGTGATATCCCGGGTCTTTGAGCTTTCTCTGTGGATCTTGGCGACGATATCGCCGGCATGCACTTCTTGACCGTCGCTCACCAGCAGCTGGGCGCCGACCGGGATAACGTAACGGCAAGGAATGTTGCGGCCGGGTAAATCCATCACTTTGCCTGAGCTGTCCGCGATCAGAACCGTCGGCTTGCTCTCGCTGCCTTTGGATTCCATGATCACTTTGGTCGCGAAGCCCGTTACGGCATCGACCTGCTCGGTCATCGTGACACCTTCTTCGATGTCTTGGAATTGGATCACGCCGGTCAAGTCGGCAACGATCGGATTGGAGTAGGGATCCCACTCGGCAATCACATCGCCACGCTTAACTTCGTCGCCCTCTTTGAATTTGAGGCTGGATCCATAAACCAGTTTCATGCGGTCGCGTTCACGGCCGCCGGCATCGAACAAGGCCACTTCGCCCGAACGATTCATGATGGTCATCTTGCCTTGACGGTTCTCAACCATTTGCGTGCCGAAGAACTTTAAAGTTCCGTCGTAGCGAGCCGTGTGAACGGATTGTTCAGCGGCACGAGATGCGGCACCACCTAAGTGGAAGGTACGCATAGTGAGCTGAGTTCCAGGTTCACCGATCGACTGAGCGGCGATAATTCCAACCGCTTCACCCATATTGACCGTGTTACCGCGAGCCAAATCACGTCCGTAACACTTCACGCAAACCCCACGACGGGTTTTGCAAGTGAGAGTCGAACGGATCGAAACCTTCTCGATCCCAAGCTCGTCGATCTTACGGACCACGCGCTCATTGATCTCGTCATTCGATTTGCAAATCACTTCACTGTTGTAAGGATCCAAGATATCGCCGAGAGCGGTACGTCCAAGAACGCGGTCGCCAAGCGGCTGGATAATTTCCCCGCCTTCAAGCAGGGGCTGGATTTCCATACCTTCCGTCGTTCCGCAATCGATCTCGGTGATCACAATATCTTGTGCCACGTCGACCAGACGGCGGGTCAGGTAACCGGAGTTCGCTGTCTTAAGAGCGGTATCCGCGAGACCCTTACGAGCTCCGTGAGTGGAAGTGAAGTATTCCAATACCGACAATCCTTCGCGGAAATTCGCCGTGATCGGAGTTTCGATAATTTCACCAGACGGCTTAGCCATAAGACCGCGCATACCGGCGAGCTGGCGAATCTGAGCCGCGGAACCCCGCGCTCCTGAATCCGCCATGATGAAGATCGGGTTGAAGCTGGCGCTCTCGACCGGTTTACCGTCGACGACGAACGTCTGCTTCTCGAGTTGTTGCATCATCTCTTTAGCGACCTTGTCGGCGCACTGAGCCCAAATATCCACGACCTTGTTGTAGCGCTCCCCGTCCGTGATCAAACCTTCATCGTACTGATTACGGATCTCATGGACATGATCGGAGGCGTCCTTCAGCAAGTTCGCTTTTTGCTTCGGAATGTGAAGATCGTCGACGCAAATCGAAATACCGGCTTGCGTGGAGTACTTGAAGCCAAGCTCCATCAACTTATCCGCAAGGATGACGGTTGCTTTCGCACCGGCCAAGCGGAAAGTTTTATCGATCAGATCCGCCATGCCTTTTTTGTTCATGACTTTGTTCACGGTTTCGAAGGGGACTTCGACGGGAACGATGTCACTCAAAATGGCGCGGCCGATGCTGGTCTCTTCGATTTTGCCGTTGATGCGGCAGCGGATCGCGGCTTGCAGATCCACGTGACCGTTATCGTAAGCGTAGAGAATTTCTTGAACCGATCCGAACACGCGCTTGGTGCCTTTGGCACCGGGGCGTACCCGGGTCATCCAGTAAATTCCAAGCACGATATCCTGCGTGGGATTGATAACCGGTTTACCGTTGGCGGGGCTCAAGATGTTGTTGGTCGACATCATGAGAACGCGAGCTTCAACTTGCGCTTCGATGGAGAGCGGCACGTGGACCGCCATTTGATCTCCGTCGAAGTCGGCGTTGAACGCGGTACAAACGAGCGGGTGAAGCTGAATCGCTTTACCTTCGTGAAGGATCGGCTCGAAAGCTTGAATTCCAAGTCTGTGAAGAGTCGGCGCACGATTCAGAAGAACCGGGTGCTCTTTCACCACGTCGGACAAGATATCCCAAACTTCGACGCTTTCGGTCTCAACAAGTTTCTTGGCTTGCTTGATGGTGGTCGCGAAACCTTTTTCTTCGAGCTTGTTGTAAACGAAGGGCTTGAAAAGCTCGAGCGCCATCTTCTTAGGAAGACCGCACTGGTGCAATTTCAAGCTCGGACCGACCACGATCACGGAACGACCGGAGTAATCCACCCGTTTACCGAGCAAATTCTGACGGAAACGGCCTTGCTTACCTTTAAGCATATCGCTCAAAGAACGTAACGGACGTTTGTTCGGACCGGTGAAGGTCTTACCGCGGCGACCGTTGTCCAAGAGAGCGTCGACCGCTTCCTGAAGCATGCGCTTTTCGTTACGGATAATGATGTCGGGAGCGTTCAGCTCCTGCAGGCGCTTCAAACGGTTGTTGCGGTTGATCACGCGTCTGTAAAGATCGTTCAGATCTGAAGTCGCGAAACGGCCGCCATCCAGCGGAACGAGCGGACGAAGATCCGGCGGAATCACAGGGACAACTTCGAGCATCATCCACTCAGGTTTGTTGATCGAGTTTTTGAAGGCCTCAACCACTTTCAAACGCTTCGTGAGCTTTTTGATCTGCGCTTCCGACTTGGTGTCTTTGAGCTCGAGACGCAATTTACGCGACAAGAACTCGACGTCCACTTTGCGAAGGATTTCGCGAACCGCATCGCCGCCCATCGCGGCTTTGAAATTCGGACCGAATTCGCCGAGAGCGTTCTGATAGGCCTCTTCGGGCAAAATCTGACCCTCGATGAGAGTCGTGTCCATCGGGTCGGTCACGATATAGGCTTCACAGTAAAGTACGCGCTCAACGTCTTTCAAAGACATGTCGAGCAGGTTACCGATACGTGACGGGAGCGAGCGCAAGAACCAAATGTGCGCGACCGGAGTCGCGAGTTCGATGTGGCCTAAGCGCTCACGACGAACTTTAGTTTGCGTGACTTCGACGCCGCACTTCTCACAGATCACTCCGCGATACTTCATGCGCTTGTATTTGCCGCAGAGACATTCGTAATCCTTGATCGGGCCGAAGATCTTCGCGCAGAACAATCCGTCGCGCTCAGGCTTGAACGTACGGTAGTTGATGGTTTCCGGTTTCTTTACTTCCCCAAAAGACCATTCCCGGATCATTTCCGGCGAAGCCAGCGAAATGCGGACTGCATCGAATGAGAGTGGATCTTTAGGTTTGTCGAAAAAATTCAATAAATCTTTCAAGCTAACACCTCTGGATATTGCGGGTTCCCGGTAGCAGGAGCCCTTAAATTAATCGCTAATACCAAGGCAGCCCGCTCGCGCGGGCGACCAATATTCTACGTCGTCGGGACGGAAGTGGAATCCGGAGCCGCGTTAGCGGTTCCAGCTCCTGCACTCGGAGCATTCGCGCTTGCCGGATTTTCATCCACCAAGTTGTGCGGCTGCTCGGTCAGAATATCCGACTCCATCAATTCCACGTTCAGCGCCAAGCTCTGAAGCTCCTTCACCAATACGTTGAACGATTCGGGTAATCCCGGCTCGAGTACGTTTTCGCCCTTCACGATGCTTTCGTACATGCGGGTTCTTCCGGCCACGTCATCCGACTTAACCGTGAGGAATTCCTGCAGAGAGTACGCCGCGCCGTAAGCTTCGATCGCCCAAACTTCCATCTCTCCCAAACGCTGACCTCCGAACTGAGCTTTACCACCCAGCGGCTGTTGCGAAACGAGTGAGTACGGACCGATCGAGCGCGCGTGAATCTTTTCTTCCACCAAGTGATGCAGTTTCAGCATGTACATCACGCCGACCGTCACCGCGGTTTGGAAGGGTTCACCTGAACGGCCATCAAAGAGAACCGTCTGACCGGAAAGCGGCAGTTTGGCTCGGCGAAGGAGTTCCTTCACGTCACTCTCTTTGGCACCGTCGAATACAGGTGTTGCCACGTGTACGCCGTCTTTCATGCGTCTGATCATTTTGAGGATGGACTCATCATCCGCACCCGCAATTTGATCCACGATCTCTTGATCTTCTTTGAATGTCTCGGTGAGCTGCTTACGCGACTCAACCGATTGGAATTCTTCGATGTATTTTTCGAGTTGGCGTCCAAGACCGAGCGCGGCCCAGCCTAAGTGAACTTCCAAGATCTGACCGATGTTCATACGCGAAGGTACGCCCAGCGGGTTCAAGACCATGTCCACCGCGGTTCCGTCAGCAAGGTAAGGCATATCTTCGATCGGCAGAACCTTCGAGATCACACCTTTGTTACCGTGACGGCCGGCGAACTTGTCACCCACCTGAAGCTTACGCTTGATCGCGATGTAGACTTTCACCATCTTGATTACGCCCGGAGGCAATTCGTCACCTTTGGTGAGGCGGTCGATCTTCTCGTTGAAGACCATTTTCACCGCATCCAACTGGTTACGAGCGCCGTCGACGATACGTTGAACTTGGAATTCGAGTTCGGATTCCAAGGGCACGTAGCTCAACAATTCGAACGGAATCGTCTCAAGATCTTCACCTTTGATGGTTTGACCTTTAGAGAGCAATTTATCCGAACCGTCTTCGCTCAACAGAACGCCGGTCGTGATTTTACCGATCAACAGATCTTTGAGTTTATCGAGAGCGTTGTTCTTAATGACGTTTTGCTCAACGCCGTAATCTTTTTCGAGTTTTTTGCGCTTGGCTTCGATGATCGTTTGCAAACGCTCATCGCGGTCCGAAGCTTCACGTGAATAAACTTGCGCATCGATAACCGTTCCGTAAACGCCTGACGGCACACGGAGTGAGGTGTCACGAACGTCGCCGGCTTTCTCACCGAAGATCGCGCGGAGCAGTTTCTCTTCGGGTGAAAGCTGAGTCTCACCTTTAGGAGTCACTTTACCGACCATGATATCGCCGGGCTTAACTTCCGCACCGATGCGGATAATCCCGGAGTTATCCAGATCCTTCAGCGCTTCTTCACCGACGTTGGCGATATCGCGGCTGATCTCTTCTTTTCCAAGCTTCGTGTCACGCGCCACGCACTCGAACTCTTCGATGTGCACGGAGGTGTAAACGTCCTCACGAATGAGGCGCTCGGAGATCAGAATAGAATCTTCGAAGTTGTAACCTTGCCACGGAGTGAACGCGACGAGGATATTTTGTCCTAGAGCCAATTCACCCAATTCGGTCGACGGTCCGTCGGCAATGACGTCGTCTTTCTTCACACGGTCACCGACCTGAACGATCGGCTTCTGGTTGAAGCAAGTGTTTTGGTTAGTACGTTGATATTTAATAAGATTGTAGATATCGACGTTCGCGCCGAGCTCTCCGCCCTTAGCGAAACGGCGAACCACTACGCGAGCCGCATCGACTTCTTCCACCACACCGTCGTTCGTACAAACGACAGATGTTCCGGAATCGCGAGCGACCAAGCGCTCAACGCCCGTTCCGACCAGCGGAGCGCGGGACTTGAGCAAGGGCACGGCCTGACGTTGCATGTTGGAACCCATCAAGGCTCTGTTCGCATCGTCATGCTCGAGGAACGGAATAAGAGAAGCCGCAATCGACACAAGTTGTGACGGAGAAATATCCATCAGCGAAACTTTTGCCTTTTCGACCAGCTCGTATTCTCCGTTGAAACGCACGGTCGCGTTGTCGACGGTGATTTTGTTGTTCACAACGTCTTTACCGGCTTGAGCAATGTGATGTCCGCTCTCTTCAAGTGCCGAGAGATAGAGGATGTCATTGCTGACCGCTCCGCCATCGACTTTACGATAGGGAGTTTCGATAAAGCCGTATTGATTGATGCGCGCGAATGTCGCCAAACTTGCGATCAAACCAATGTTCGGACCTTCCGGAGTTTCGATCGGGCAAATCCGGCCGTAATGGGTCGGATGCACGTCACGAACTTCGAAACCGGCGCGATCGCGAGTCAAACCACCCGGGCCAAGCGCCGACAGACGACGTTTGTGAGTGATTTCAGACAGCGGATTCGTTTGGTCCATAAACTGTGAAAGCTGCGAAGAACCGAAGAATTCTTTAACGACGGCATTGACTGGTTTAGCGTTCACCAAATCGTGCGGCATCATCGTTTCGACATCTTGCAAGCTCATACGTTCGCGGATCGCCCGCTCCATACGAACCAGACCGATGCGGTATTGATTCTCGAGCAATTCACCCACCGAGCGTACACGGCGGTTACCCAAGTGATCGATATCGTCGATTTGACCTTGACCGTTTTTGAGGTCGATCAAAGTTTTAACAACCGAGAGAATGTCTTTTTCGGTCAGCGTTCTGTGCTCAACCGGAGTTTCTTCAAACGGGATTGAGAAACGGTGATTGATTTTCAATCGTCCCACTTCAGACAAATCGTAAGTTTCGGGATCGAAGAACAAACGCTTGAAGAATCCAGTGGAAGCTTCAACCGTGGGCGGCTCGCCCGGACGGAGGCGTTTGTAGATTTCGATCAGCGACTCGTCCTTCGTGTTCACTTTATCGACCAACAAAGTGTTGCGGAGATAAGGACCGACCGCTAAGCCGTCGAAGAAGATCACGGCGAGTTCGGAGATTCCGGCTTCGCGTGCTTTATCGAGGATGCCCGTGCTCAATTCGGCGTTCACGTCGGCGATGATCTCACCGGTCGTTTCGTCGATAACGGGGCGGGCTATGACTTTGCCTTCAAGGTCATCACGGTTGATTTCAATTTCGGTCAGGTTCATCGCTTTTACGCGTTTAACCGCGGCGCGAGTGATACGGCGGCCGGCTTTTACAATCGCTTCCCCGGTTTTGGGGTCGATGATGTCCGACATAGCCCGTTGGCCGGCCATACGCTCGATATCGATCGAGCGGGTAACCTTGCCGTCCTTCTTAATATGTACGACGTCGATGTGGTAGAACTGCTCAAGCAATTGCTCGGTCGTGTAACCAAGCGCTTTGAGCAAGATCGTGACCGGGAATTTACGGCGGCGATCGATACGAACGTAGATCAAATCTTTTTGATCGAATTCGAAATCCAACCACGAACCGCGATACGGAATAACCCGCGCGGAGTAAATCAGTTTTCCGCTGGCGTTGTTTTTTCCGCCATCGTGATCGAAGAACACACCGGGTGAACGGTGCAGCTGAGACACGACAACGCGCTCGGTACCATTGATGATGAAAGAACCGTTCGAAGTCATGAGCGGAATTTCACCTAAGTAAACTTCCTGCTCTTTAACGTCGCGGATGCTACGTGCTTCCGTTTCTTCGTCCACGTCGAAAACGATCAAACGCAGCGTCACCTTAATGGGAGCGGCGAAGGTCATTCCACGTTGACGGCACTCGTCCACGTCGTATTTTGGCGGCTCAAGCGTGAAGCTCACGAACTCGAGGCTGGCGGTATTGTTAAAATCCGAGATCGGGAAAACCGACTTGAATACGCCTTGAAGACCTACGTCCCCACGACGATCGGGATCCACGTCCTTCTGCAAGAAGGCCTCGTATGATTTTTTCTGTAATTCGATAAGATTGGGAATATCGATTAAATGGCGAGTCTTCGCAAAGCTGCGACGGACGCGCAAATTAGATGCGGTAACAGGATTGGTCTTCATCCTATTTTATCTCCTAAAAAAATTTTTACTCTCTGCCTCGCGGAATTTTGTTCCGACCAGCCGAGTTTTAATTATGACGAGGAAAATTCCTCGTTAAGTATGCCAGGAGTTAAAATTCGTCCGGGCCTAAACAAGAGGTTTCCCGCAAGAAACCTCTCTATATTAGAGAATAGAAACCGCCGGCCTAAGCAAGACCGGCCAAATCGATTACTTAACGTCGACTTTCGCGCCGGCTTTAACCAACACGTCTTTCATTTTCGCAGCTTCGTCCTTCGACACGCCTTCTTTTACGGTCTTGGGAGCGCCTTCAACGAGATCTTTAGCTTCTTTCAAGCCAAGACCGGTCAGAGCGCGAACTTCTTTAATAACGTTAATTTTGTTCGCTCCACCGTCCATAAGAACAACGTCAAAAGTCGTTTTCTCTTCAGCGGCAGGACCAGCAGCGGCGGGTCCAGCAGCAGCAACCGGAGCCGCGGCGCTAACGCCCCATTTTTCTTCCAGTTCTTTGATCATGTTCGCCAGTTCGATAACCGGCATGTTGGACAAAAAGTCGATTACTTCTGTTTTCTGCAAAGCCATTTTTTTACTCCATTTAACATTGGGCGATCCCGATTGCGGGCTCGCCGGTAAATTAATTAAAATTGTGCGCGCGCAACAGTGCGAACGCTTTATTTACGACTACTCAGCCTTGGTATCTTTATACGCAGCGACTACTCTTACAAATCCACCCGGTACAGCCAGCATAGTTCCCAAAAGTTTCGTCATGGGAGCAGCCAGAGTTCCGAGAAGCATCGCACGCAGTTCGTTTTTGCCGGGCAAAGTGGCCAAATGTTTGATGGCGGCTTCGTTAAGAAGCGCTCCATCCATCACTCCAGATTTCATCTGGAATGCTTCAACGTCCTTACCGAACGTTGCCAGGGCTTTCGCCACGGCACTTGGATCTTCGAACGCAAAAACGACGGCATTGGTGCCTACGAATTTGTCACCGAGAGCTGGTTTAATCGTAGGATGATTTTCCAGCGCCCGAATTGCGAGAGTATTGCGCACCACTTTCATTTCGGAATTTACAGGTTTGAGCGTCTTACGCAGCTTCGTGACACTTTCCACGTCCATGCCTTTGAAATCGACAAGGAATGCTGCTTTCGAACGGCCAAACTTATCCGACAATGAAGTGACTTCTTGCTGCTTATCCTCGCGTGTGATTAACGGCAAGTTTCCTCCTTCTTTCGTTGTTTGGACCGCGACTGATCTTGGTAGGGAGCCTCATGTTTTGAGGGCATTTACAGTTCTCTGCAGAACCCCGACTGTCTTCGATCGCGATACGTTTTGAGCTTCCACCAGCAGAAGCTCTGTAATTTAAAAATTCCAATACCGGTGATCCACTCGCGTGGATCGCCCCATATTAGGAGAGCTGATTCTCTAATTCTGACAAATCCATTTTCACGCCCGGGCCCATCGTCGACGAAATCGTCACGCTGCGCAGGTAGTTCCCTTTGCTCGTGGACGGTTTCGCTTTTAACAAAGCACCCAAGAACGCATTAAAGTTGTCGCGAAGTTTGTCCGCGCCCATGCTCTTGCGTCCAATCACAGCGTGCACGATGGCGGCTTTATCCACGCGGAAGTCGAGTTTCCCCTTCTTCTCTGCGGTCACAGCTGCACCAACGTTCATCGTCACGGTTCCAACTTTCGGGTTCGGCATCAATCCACGTGGACCGAGCACCTTGGCCACCTTAGAAACTGTCGCCATCATGTCGGGAGTCGCGATAGCCTTATCGAAATCCAGCCATCCTCCTTGAATCTTGGTGACCAGTTCGTCAGAGCCCACGAAATCCGCGCCCGCCGCCTTGGCTTCTTCTTCTTTCGGACCTTTAGCGAATACGATTACACGAACCACTTTTCCAAGACCATGCGGTAAATCCACCGCTCCACGAACCTGTTGATCGCTC
This sequence comes from uncultured Pseudobdellovibrionaceae bacterium, assembly GCA_964628445.1. GTDB lineage: Bacteria > Bdellovibrionota > Bdellovibrionia > Bdellovibrionales > UBA1609 > JALHOQ01. Next base: position 25,355 of record CAZVOP010000052.1, read on the forward strand.
TGCTTCGGATCGACGCCCAAAACCACCGCAACATCTATCGCTTCATCGAACTTCGCAGTGGCCGTATCCACCACAAGCGGCATAGCGTCTTTCATGCCATAGCGGGTATTGCGGTCGATTTTTTTAATCGCGGCAGTGAACCGCTTTCCTGATTTGCTCATCATCGACCCCCTTATTTAATTTCTAAACCCATGCTCTTCGATGTACCGATCACTTGATTGACGGCGCTTTCAACTTCCGTGCAATTCAGATCGGGCATCTTGAGCTTGGCGATTTCTGTGATTTGAGCCATCGTCACTTTGCCGACTTTATCTTTTTGCGGCATTTTCGATCCGCTCTCGAGCTTTGCGGCCTTCTTCAACAGAATCGACACAGGAGGCGTTTTGGTGATGAAAGTAAAACTACGGTCTGA
>CAZVOP010000053.1:0-25261 GCA_964628445.1 uncultured Pseudobdellovibrionaceae bacterium
CCAGACGAACAAGGGATTGGCCACACGATAATTTGTCGCCCAATGCAAGAGATGAAGAAAAATCGCCGCCGAGATGCCGGCCAAAATTCCACAGACCGCCGCCAAGGCCACCCAATAAATTCTTTTAGTGATGTTTTGTGTTCGCAATACGCACTCCTACCTCAAGTTTGGTAGGTGTCATCAGCACGACCTCAAATTGAGCGGCGGTTATAGGCAGACCCCATTGCCTGATTCAAGGCTACTAAGGCTTATTTTAAGCGGCAAGTGATTTGCGCAAAGAGATCGGTCTTAACGAAGCTCAACTTCTCCACACTGACCTCGCCTAGCCAATCTCGCTTGATCACCGCCGCATCGCCTGTGTAGCCACGAACGTAACCGGCCGGCTCATAAGACGCCGCCAAATCGTATCCTTTAAGCTGGCAAAAGCCGTTTGCCGCCGCCGGATTCAGCTTAATGACAGCGAGGTATGTGCGCGAAAAATGAATCGGCAGGCCATCCATCATTGGTGGCGAGAACACAGCTTCCGCCGGCTCCTTGGCCGCCGAAGCCATCCCCGAAAGCAAAATAAGCGTAAGACAAATGGCCCTAATAAGGTACAGCAAAGGACTTCTTTCCCAAGTAGTGTCTAACCCTTGAGCGGAGCAAGGCATTTTTATAGGTTTTGCGCCCGCACAGGTTCATAAACCGATTGTGAAAAGAGCTATCGCATTAAATATGCCAATCAGTGGGCATCGGCGACGACCACTGGCTCTTTACGAAAGCGCAGTAGGGCGAGCGGAATAAAGGCGAGCGACACCAGCAGCATCATAATAAAAACCAACTGCAAGAACGTCATCATAAACACCTGTGCGTGCAACTTATAGAACATCACTTTCAGCGCCGCCTGAACGCCCGAAGCCATTCCAACATGTTCACCCATCTTGGCCGCCATAGCCGCATTTGTTTGCGCCATAAATCCCTGAGTCATTGGGTTGAGCATGCTGACCTTGGGAGCAAGGTCCAAATAATTTTGATGACTGCGGGTGTTCAATAGAGTCGCCACCAGAGCGATCCCCATGCTTCCCCCGAGCTGACGAAACAAATTCATCAAGCCCGAAACCTGACCAAGGGCCGCGCCGGTGAATTGGCTTAAAATCGAGGAGTTGATCGGTACGAACAAAAAGGCCAAGGCAAATCCGCGCATATATAGCGAATGCAAAATCTGCGTCTCACTCGAGAGCGGAGAAAACTGCGTCATCATCATGAGCGTCAGCTCAATGGCGACAAATCCGATTCCGATCAAAAGTTTCGAGCTGACCCCCGCCTGCATAAGGCGGCCGATGATCGGCATCATCGCCATCGTCACTAATGAGCCGGGAATAAACAAGATTCCGATTTGGGTGGCGTCGTACCCGTAAACCCGGCTCAGGAAAGTCGGCATCAAAAACACGACGGAATAAAGAAAGAACCCAACACAAGCCATCAAGGTTACGCCCCCGCGCACGATAGGGTCCTTGAATAAACGAATATTGATGATCGGATTTTCCACGCGCAACTCCCACCAAACGAAAGTGGGCAAGCATACCCCGGCGACAATGGTATTAATCACGATAGCGCTCGAAGAAAACCAATCGTCGGCTTCGCCGCGCTCAAGCATATATTGCAGGCAACCGACTCCCGCGATCAGCAAGCCCAGGCCCACGGAATCCAACGAACGCCGGCCTTTAGAGCGAGCCTGCACTTGAAACTCCGGATCGTAAATCACCGCAGCACCCATGACCAAAGCCAGCAAGCCCAGCGGCAAATTCACGTTGAAGATCGAGCGCCAGCCGAATTGATCCGTCAGGTAACCGCCAAGCACAGGTCCCAGCGCGGGGCCGATCATCACGCTCATGCCAAAGATCGCGCCGGCCATTCCGGCTTTCTCCTTCGGGAATTGTTCATAAATCAAAGTTTGCGACGTCGGCAAAAGGGCGCCGCCCGCAAGACCTTGAAATATACGAAACACGATCAGCCAAAATAAATTCGGCGCGAACCCACAGGCCACCGAAGTCGCGGTAAAAAGCACGATGCATGTCAAATAGTAACGTCTGCGACCGAAGCGTTCACTGAGCCAAGCCGACGCCGGCAAGATGATCGCGTTCGCAATGGCATAGCCCGTCACCACCATCGAAATGTCTTCAAGGGTCGCGCCCAGATTTCCCATCATCGTCGGCAAAGCGACGTTGACGATCGACGTGTCGATGATCTCGAGCAACGACGCCAACACGGCCACGAATACAATAAGAGCGGAATTCCGGCTCATCGCCATCTACAATTTAAAATGCCGAAACTTTGACATAAGCCGAAAGGCCCACGCGCAATTTTTCGGTGTCCCCATCTTTAAGATTTTCAAGTTGCACCTTCACCGGCACACGCTGAACGACCTTGGTGAAATTTCCGGTCGCATTGTCGGGCGGTAAAAGCGTAAAGGTCGCGCCGGTCGCCGAACTGATGGTCTCCACCTTCCCGTCAAACGAACGGCCTTCGATGGCGTCCACGCGCACTTTCACATGCGCGCCGGGCTTGAGACTGGACAGATCCGTCTCTTTAAAATTCGCGGTGACCCAGCGTTCACTGGCGTCGACAAATCCGATGAGCGGTACGCCGGGCGCCGCAAGCTGGCCGATCTCCACCGATTTCTTGGCGATAAAGCCGTCGGAGGGCGCCACGATCTTGGTGTTCTCCAAATTCAATTCGGCCTGCGCGACCTGTGCCGACACCGCATCCCACCTCGCCTTAGTCTCGGCATAAGACGTGGATGTCGTGTCGTACTGTTGCTGGGAAACCGCGCCTTGGTTCTTCAATTCGGATATCCGCCGGTACATGCGTTCGGAATCGCGCTTTTTCGCATCAATGGAGGTGAGTTCACCGGAAACTTGCCGGTAGACGTTTTGGTAATCGCGCTGGTCGATCTCGACCAGGACGTCGCCCTTTTTGACCTTCTGCCCCTCGACGATATTCACTTTCGTGATATAGCCGCCGACCTTCGGCGCGAGCATCACGAAGTGACCCTCAATTTGCGCATTGTCCGTCGAAACATACATAAAGTAATCGAACACGAACCATCCCGCGGCCAGCCCGGCAAGCGAGGCGACCGCGACTATAATATTCTTTTTGCTCAGCGATTTTTTGCTCATCATGCACCTATTCAAATTTGTACAGCATCTGGCCGGTACTGAGTTCTAAATTAATCAATGCTTCAATCGCGCCCAATTGGGCGACCACCGCTCCGGCCTCCGCCCGATAAAGCTCGGCTTCGGCATCGAGCAGATCCGTGTTGGTACGTGCCCCCACTTTGCGGCCTTCACGCGCAAGGCGTACGCTTTCTTGGGTTTTACTGACATCCTCTTGGCGGGATTTAAAAACCGAACAAAAGTATTTGAACTTGCGCAGCCAGCGCGTGATGTCTCCCCGCGCCTTCAGCTGCGCGATCCGCAGACTCTTCTCACTCTGCACATGCTGTTCAATCGCTTCATGCTTTTTTGCCGTCGACGCAAAACCATCGAACAGATCCCAGCTCAAAGTCAGGCCGACCTGGTAAGCATTGCGAAACTTTTGCCAATCATCAAAGTCATCACTGCGATTGTTATAGTATTGGTAAACGCCAAAAGCCGAAAGCCTAGGCACCCAGTGACTTGCGCTAGCATTTTCCAAATAGCCATATCCCTCGCTCTTCCTGGCCAAAGCTTCAAGGTCCCCGCGATGTGAAGGCTCAAGCGGCACCTTGTCGGCGATCTCCGTCTTCAACTTCGGCATATCGCCGATCGGCTCGACCGCGCTTTCTTGTCCAAGAACTTCGCCGAGATGAGTGGCGGCGACTTCGACATTATCTCGCGCATTCAACAATTCGGATTCAGCCTCGGAGACCTGCACTTCCACGCGCAGAACGTCGTAGTTCGTCGATAAGCCGCTCTTGCGGAACGCGCGCACGTCACGCAAATGATCTTGCAGCGTCTTCAAGTTATTCTCCGCCACCTTTTGCAAAGTGCGCGAGCTCAGCGCCCGGTAATACTCAAGTGCGACCGTGCGTTCGATCTTGAATTGCGTCCAATTCAATTCTTGGCCGGCGGCTTCGGCCAAAGCGCGCGAAGCCCGCAATCGATTCGTACTCGCGAATCCGTCCCAAAGACCCAATACGCCGTTCATCTGAAAAACCGTGGTCGGCACAATTCCGGGGATCGAGACGGGATTGCCGTTGAAGTCGATGTCCGTAAATATATATTTTTTGTCGAGCAAATAGTTTCCGCTGGCCGAAATGCGCGGAAGATAACTTGAGTAGGCCTCCACCTTCCGCCACTGAGCCTCTTCAAGTTGCGAGGCCGCGCGCTGCACCTCGGGTGACTGGGCCTTGGCCGTGCTGAAGGCCTCGCGCAAAGGCATTTCCGCGGCACCTGCTAACGAAGAAAAGAGACAAACAAGGAGTAGCGATAAGGTATACACGTTGACCTCAGCCCTTAAGCTAAGAGAATATGGTTGATAGTACAAACTATTTCATGCAAAACTATTTTCGTGAAACGCGGCAAAAATCAATCCAAATCAGACCCGATGTGTTCGGGCACATCCCATCGCCTGCATCCGCAGCTGAGTTCGAACGTTTGTTATGCATTCTTTAAAGTCGCCATGCGCATGCGCGCGCAGTTTAACCAATCGCTGAGCCAATATAAGGTGATTACACCCCAGTACGCGATGATGCGCATACTCAGCATGGAAGATCGCATGACCCAGGTGGAGTTGGGAAGTTACCTCGCGATGGACAAGGCGACCATGGTCCGAATGCTCGATAATTTGGAAAAGCTGAAATATTTAAGACGCGTGCAAAGCGATCGAGACCGCCGCGCAAAATGGCTCGAACTCACCCCGAGCGGCAAAAAAATCATGCAAAGCTTGGAAAAGATCCGCGCCGCCACGGAAGCGAAATTTCTTTTGCCACTCAACCTACAAGAGCAGGCCCAACTGCGCAACGTGGTCGGCAAATTGCTGGTCGATTATTGAGCCGTTCCGGCCTCGCGCAGTTCGTTCGGCGTTTAAGCCGGGCAACGCAGAGCTTCTTGTCTAGACAAGAAGCTCTGCTGCGACCTTAAACACATAAATTAAATTTGATTATCACCAGCGCCGGCACTTCCGCCGGCCACAAAAGTGGGCCGGATCTGAAATGTTTCTCCGTATAGCCGATCTGACTTGCGCGAGTGTTTTCCATCCATGAGACAGCCTTCCTCACGCGCTCCCGGCACGTGAGGGGTGAGATGTATTTTATCATTTTGGACCTTGGTCCAGTCCGTATTGCCTGACGGCAATCGGTCGAGGACCATAAAGTATGTCGAACATTCAGCAAGAAACGATCGCCGCCGGCCAGTTCATCTTTCTTGAAGGCGATAAGGATTTTCACTTCTATATAATCGAAGAAGGCCGGGTGGAGATTTTCTCGAACTCGGGCGGGCGTTATTTGAAAATAACCGATGTGGGGCCCGGCGAAAGTTTCGGCGAATTCGCGATGTTGGATCGTGCTCCGCGCTCCGCATCGGCGCGCGCTATCACCGAAGTCAAACTGGTGAAGGTTTCGGAAGCGGGATTCGAAGAGTTGCTTGCGCAGATTCCCGGATGGGCTTCGGGCATGCTCAAAAATTTTGCCGTTCGCCTCAAAAATATGAATGAGAGATTAAAGACATCGGCGCAATTCCTAGGCAAAAAATAGCCGGACGATAACTGGCCTTGCCGCTCATGGTGTCCTTCCCGAGAATGAATACTACCTTAAATTCCCGGAGTTACTCGCGTGCACTATTTTATCGTCAAAGCCAGTTTGGTGGCGTTTGGATTCGCCACCCTTATGATCATTGCTTCAGTTTATTCGCACTAACCGCTACTTCTTAAGGCGCAAATCGACGTTTCCGTTCGTCAGCAAGTACTCGCAACCGTTTGCAATCTGCTCCACCACCGAATTCACAACCGGCACGTTCTTCACAAGTTCCTTCGCCGGATGCAGCAGCTTTTCGACGATCGTCTCTTCAAGCAAAGATCCTCCGAACAGCGCCCGCGCAAAACCACGCGGCCCATATGAAGTCGGAATCACTTCCACCGCATTTTGCCAATTACCCTGAACATTAAGATAAGTGTCGAGTAAATACTGAAAACGATTCCGATAGCGCTGCTTATCCTTGCTGATAAGCTGTTGAATATCCGGGTGAGCCATCCACTTCTCATCCTTCACGCCGCGCGCCGCATACTCCACCGCCCGCTCAAAAGCTTGATCGAGCTTATAATAGAAAGCACTCAAGGGCGTTCCAAAAGCCATCGCGTAACCGGCCAAGATAAAACTTAAATCCAAGCGACCCGAGAATAAGTAGTAAAACAAGCCCATGTTCGCCAGCGCCGCGGGAAAATTCCAGAACGCGATACTGTTAGAATTGTGCCAGTTGCCCAGCACCGAATTGTTTTTTGCATTGAACTGCTTGATAAACCAGTGCCAGATTCCTCTCTCGGCGTCTTCGCCTTTGGGAATTGCGCCGAAATCGCCCATCTCATCTTGTCGCGCATCCATCTGCAATTTCACCCAGGCATCGGCCATCATCCCGATCACGAATCCCGCGCACATCGTCATATAAAACGTATCGCGCGAAAAATAATATATGGAGTTAGGTCCTAACATCTCGTCTTGAATCGGCTTGAATGCGCCTTCAAAAATACCCGCGCTTAAAACCAGCTTGAAAGCAAGATTGAGCGGGAAGGTGACAAGTAATTTGGAAATCTCGGCCCGCACCGCCCGTGATAGCGCATTGGGAGAAGCCAGCCGCTCCTGCACGACCGCATAACGCTTCATCGATGGATTCTGCTTGGGATCCATATCGCCGAGCACATTGAATTTCCGATTCATAATAAAATTATGAATCGACAACTCGCCCTTACGCGCCTGAGTCGAGACCCGGTCAAACAGCGTGTTGTCCGCGGTAAATCGACGCGCGATCATCAAAGCATCGGCCCGATTCAACCCATAACTCTTGCGCTCGCGATTCTCCCGGCGCACCTCTATAAGCTTCTGCTTCAAGGCGACAAGCGACAAACCCGCGCCGTCAACCTCGGCATTCCACGTCGCATCCTCGCGCTGCAGGATCGATTTCATATATTCAGACATCGTCGCGCCATAAACTTCTTCAAAATACAGGCGCAAGAAAGTGCGTACCTCGCTAGGTAATTCGCGTACGCGTTTTTCAACCACTGAACTCAGCGGCTTTTCCGTAAATAATTTCAGTAATGTCTTCTTATCCGAAACAAAGTCGGGCAAGCGGCGCAACGCCGATTCAAAAGCCTCTTTATGAACGGCATCTTCAACCGATAAGATCTCATTCTCAAATTCTTCGGTCATCCCCTTCACCTCGGCAAGGGTCATTTCACGCGCGAGATCGTCCTCGGCTTCACGCATTTGAGAAGGTTTTCCGAATAGAACTTCTTTCAACCAAACCATGTCACGGACGCCCCACATCCGCGTGCCCCCGTTCAGTGCGGTGGGAATCGTGAGCTCGGGCCCACGCTTGGCCACGACTGTGGTGAAAAAATCTGGATACAGAATGCGCACCGCTGAAGTGACCGGCTTAGGCCGGATAAAAACGGGGAAATTATATTTCAAGCCAACGTCGCGCAAAGTGAGAAAGCCAATCATGCTATAACGTGAACCTGAAAACCAGTTCCAAAACCTTGCCCAGTGGCCCAGCGTGAGTTCCATTGCTGGATACGAAAACGTCACGCTGGCCAAAGCCGACCAAATACCCTTGATTTTGGTGCGATCGGCGCCCGCTTGCACCGCACTTGAATTGGCGGAGGCATTTTGTAAATCCGCGTTTTGGCGCTTGAAGACGCGAAGAAACCGGCGGATCACACTGCCGTCGCGCCGGTTCTTGTTTTCAAGTTCGCGGCCCGCGATAAACTCCTGAATCTCACGCTCTTCTTCAGCCGAGAACATCGGCGCGTCCGTGCCTTCAGCCTTTAATATTCCGACCTGACGCCGCTTAGCCTCATCGTCCGCCAAGCGCTCATAATACTCGCGCACGAACTGGCGCTGATGGTCGACAAAGCCCTTCCATGTCGGCTTACGATAATCGACAAGCATATGGTGTAAATTGAAAATCAAGTGTGGAACATAGTAACAAGAAAGGATCGTCGGTATAAAGACGCTTAATCCGATCAACGTTTTGCTCCAGTTGCCGTCGGACACATACTGCTTCATGAACGCGCTTCCACCGTCCACCAAAGGTCCGAAGGTGGCATAAGAGCCTTTAAGAATCGCCTCGCTCAAACCGAAGAGCGCGAATTTTGAATAGTCAAAAATTCCGTTACCCAATGCAAGTCCCGCCTCGGCCACATGAACAAAAGTGTCGGGCGAAACCGCAAGCAACATTCCCGCCGCAAGCAAAGTCGGATGCAGCCACGGCCGGTCGACGGCGAACTGCCAAGCTTTGCCTTGATTCATACTGCGGTAAGCCCCGACCAAAACCAGAGCGCGTTGGATCTTAAGGCTGGCATTCGGCGACGGAACCATTATGCGTTTAAAAAATTGTTCGAGTTTTCCGTTCAAGCTGCGCGAGTAAGTCATACGCTTCGCATTCTGGTCCATGCGCGTGCGCAGCGTTTGTGTTTTCAACAAACCCTCGGTGTACTTCTCAAGTGAAACTTTCATCTGCTGCGACAAGTTTTCCACTTCATCGGGATCGAGGCTCGCTTTCTTGCCGTTCGCGAATTGATTCAAAGCCTTGTCACTGAGGATCTGGTCTCTCAGATTCGTTCCAAGGTCAGTCAAAGAAATTTGAATTTGACCGACACCGGCATCGCCTTGTCGGGCATCTTGAAGTGCATCCGCGACGACTTTTTGGAAAGTGGTTTGCAGACCGTCGATGTAAGGCATAATCGCGGCGATATCGTTAGGTTCGGTCACGTTGTTGGTGATGTTAAACGCCATCTGTTGAAGCGCGGAGGCGGCCATAAAGCCTTCGACGATCACTTGGCTTTTTCCATTCAACACCAACATTTTGTTGCGTACGGACAGTGAAGTCACTTCCTCGCCCGTCGGCAGCGGCAAACGGAAGATCGGAATAACCGCGTGTCCGATCGACGCCCCATAGGTCGCGAGATCCACGAACGAAAGATACTGCGTGCCCGTCTCTTTATCGAAAGAGTCGTTGTGCACGAACACCACATAAGGGCCGAAAGTCGTTATGGCTCTCACCGGCACGTGGAAGCTGTTCAACACACGCGAGCCGGCGTTCAAGTCAAACTGACAACTGTCGCCGTTATTGCAGTTGTATGCATTCGCATCATCGATCGAATGTTTATCGGCGGTGTTTTTGGTGCGCAAATCGGCAAGCTGCTCATCGCCGCTTTTCGATTTTACTTTTACAGTCAGGTTCCACCAATTGTAAAAGCGCTTGGCCTCACGCGCGGGAGCTTGGGTCACGTTGGGCACGTCATCCAAGTTGGCGCGCGTTTCCCACAGATCGTAAACCCGGCGGTTCCAATCCCCGACCACATCGCTTACCCGCTCTTCAAGGCAAGCGAGTTCCGTGGGATTCTGGCGTGACTCCCAAACGAAGTTCGGAGTCGATTTGGGGTAATCGCTATTGAGATGGTTCACGATATTCGTCAACACAGTGACGGGATTCATGCGGGCGTCGTTCATGAACGGCGCGCATGGCTTTTCGATCTTCGCGCCAGCCAGCAATCCGCGGACCTTATTCTCGATTTCGCGGGCTTGATCAAGACGCTCAAAATGTTTATTCAAATCGCGTTCAGCGGCATTGGAAAAAACACCGAACGCGCGGCCCATGCGGTTAACAACGTGGGCCTCTTGTTCCAGCAAAAGAAAACGGTCGGGCGCAAAGCTACCGCGCGGCTGACCCGCGGGAATTTTTGCGCTACTTTCGATCAGCGCCGAGAATTCACTGGCCTCAATTTCGGGAAGGCCCGGCTCCTGCGAGTTATGAGCATAAGCAAGTGTCGGAGTCAGCGCCATTTGGAAGCTGAGTGTGATCAGAAGGGCGCGCTGAAAAAAAGTCGACGTCGACATCAAGACTCCTTTAGACGGATCTAAGCTCGGCACCATAACACTCCCGTAAATGTCCGTAAACACTGCGTTTTAGTAAAGATTGCAGGTTTGCCAAACAAACCGTGATCGATGCACTAAGCTACAGCCTGACTAGGGATAGAGAAACGTGTGTTAGACGACCAAGAATGGCTGGATCAGAGGCCCGACTGCGATAAAATGGCGCCTAGGAAATCCGCAGCGGCAAAGTCAGAAGCGAGCCTGCTTTTTGATTTTTAAAGGTCAATTCACGCAAGAATGGCTCGATCTTCGCGGCCGCTGAATCATTAGTGAAGGTCGCCACCAGTGTACGTGCCTGGACGACCCGGCCCTTGGCATTTATCTTTAAACGAAAAGCCGCGAAACCTTCACCCAAATGAAGTTTCGCAAATGGAATGACGCCAAGCCCGCGATCGAGCCCTTCTTGAACATCACGCACCGTCATCGGTCCCACCCAGAATGGCCGCGGATTGACGAACCACCCATGAATCACAAGTCGCCCGTCGCGCGGGTCCAGCGTGCCTTTAACCTCGCGCACGCCGTGCGTGACTGAGGGGTTGAATAAGGTGAGACGATTGAATTTGGGCTCAATCAGCGTTCTGGGATTTTTCAAAAATGTTTCGCCGCCGCTGAATCGGCGTTTACCCCAAGGGGTCAGCGAAAAAACAAACGCCAGAGGGCCATGCGGCACATCTTGATGCGGCTCTTGTTTGCAACCCGAGATGTAGCTGCTTAACCAAGGCGGCGAAATATCATGGCAGCCCAAATGCTCCCGCCCCCAGTGCACCAAATGCCGGTGGAAGGGTTCATAAATGTTTTTCGGAAAATAGTGATAAGCCGGCGTGCGCAGATGAGTGTACTCCCCCGGCACATTCCAGAAATCCCAAACAAAACGCTCGGCATGAGTCGCGAGCGGGTCGGCAAAACGCTCATCAAAAACCAAGCGTAAAGCTTTCGCTTTAGGATAAAATTTGTCGATCGTGAAGTACTGCATAAATAAAAAAGGCCCCGGGTTTAACCAGAGCCTTTCTAACTTAACTTTTAAACTATTGCCACTAGCGAAGTGACTGAGCGGGAGTAACGGTCATCACCATTCCACCCACGTCCACGCCTACCGAGAAACGATTCTCGATAACCGCTTCGATGCCGGCACCAATGCTGTTGCCCGCGATTTGCACGCCGCCCAACAATCCCGCGCGGGCGTTGATCAAGCCGATTCTCGGTCCAGCCGCCAATTGATAAGTTCCGCTCATCCCATCGTCACTGGAGACTCCGGCGCGAACCGCATAAATGGTCAATCCTTCCAGAGGTCCGTTGAACGCGGGGCCGATGCCGGCGCTTTGAATCTGGATGTCGACGTGGCTGACGGATCTTTGCCCAATCGCATCTTGGCAAACCACCGTGCCGTTTCCGGTAACCGTTTCACCGCGCACGATCAGCAGCTCAAGGCTGGACTGAGTGTTTACGATGTTGGCCTTGAGCTTACACGCCCAAAGCGGCGCCGCTAATTTCGCCTCGGCTTGAGGAGTTGTGACGGCTACGCCGGCCACGAGAGCGAGAATGAGAGCTAGGTTTTTCATTGAAAACCCCTTTCGTATTGTTTTGGGTACCTGTGCAACCATTTTGCATTTCGGTACGTTAGTTGACTTACCGGCGTCTAACGCACGGCCACGTCCACCACAATAAGAAATTTTTGTGATTAATTTTATATACTATCTAATTAGTCTTTATTTATTGGCACGCGAATTCGCGAGCATTTTGATGAAGTTAGCCACCCAACGGTCGTCATCGTTCAATGCGGGAATCAATCTCAGATCGATTCCTCCCACAGCTAAGAATTGTTCTCTTAAACGCACTTGAATTTCTTCTAAGGTCTCCAAACAGTCCGCAATAAAAGAAGGACATGCCACCGATAAGTTCTTGACGCCCCTAGCGGCTAATTCATTCACAAGATGATCGGTGAACGGTTGAATCCAAGGACTGCGCCCCAAACGCGACTGGAAGGCCACTGAAATTTTATTTGCGTCGAAGGAAAGGGATCTCGTGATCGCGCTTGCCGTCGCCATGCACTGCGCACGGTAACAGCGGCGGTTATGCGGACCGACGCGCGCGCAACAATCGCCGCTTCTTAGGCAATGTTCGGGATAAAGCTTCTTAAGATGGCGTTCGGGCAAACCATGAAATGACAGCAGTAAATGATCCGGGTTGAATTCATCGAGATGCTCTTGAATTCGAATCGCCTCGGCCGAAATGAATTCGGGAGCGTCGTAAAAATCTTCGATAATATTCAATTTAATATTCGACGGGATATGTTTGGCGACTTCCTCGATGCCCGTGCGCGTGGAAGATTCGGCGTATTGCGGATAAAGCGGCACCAGCGTGATCTCTTCGACCCGCCAGTTCGCGAGCGTTTCTTTCAATGAAGGAAGCCCGTAGCGCATTGCCCAGCGGACATCGTATTCCGACGCGACAGCCTGCTTCACCTTCGCGGCAAAGAGCCGGCTAAAATGAAGAAGCGGCGATCCTTCTTCCCGCCAAATTTTTTTGTAAGCCGCCGCGGTTGAAGCCGAGCGTTTCGGCGAAATAAACCCACGCACCAGAATTTGGCGGATAGCCCACGGCAGGTCGATAACGAAGGGGTCGGTTAAAAATGTATTTAAGTATTCCTTTACCGCCGGGGCTTCAGGCTCACGCGGCGACCCCAGGTTCATCAGCAACAGGCCCTTATTGGCCATAAAGCTCTTTCAGTTGCGCGGCCAATTTTATAGAACGCTGATGGATTTTAGAAAGGCCGATGCCGCCTAGGTAATTTCCATGTAAAAAGAGCGGGCGAGGAACTTCTAAATTGCGCAAAATCTTTTCCCACTGAATCGTGTAGTGGGGAATCGCCCTCGGCCAGCGTGTGATTTTGACTTCCACCGGCTCGACGGCCTTGCCGTTGAGTTTTTCACGGTCCTTAAGAATCAAAGCCAAGATCTCTTCGTCGCTTAAAGCCACAAGTCCGGGCTGTAGCGCCCCGCCGAGTATCCATGTTTCCGAACGTAAGTCCGCGCGGTTTTCAAACACGCAGTTATTGAACACGACACCGGAGGACCGGAAACCCTGCGAGGTCGGAAATAAACAACCAAAACCTTTGAGGTCCTTTTCGGAAGGCTCAAAAAATAAAGTCGCACTGACTAAGCCGAGACTTTCGCAATGACGTAATTTTTCGCTGAGCTCAGGGCAACAGTCTTTGACGATCTCGGCGGCCCCCCACGCATTCGAGGCGATGACGACGGGATGATCTAAATTCTTTAGCTCGAACTCTTTGTCGTAAATGATTTCCGCGCCGCTCTCTCTTAACTTCCTGACCAGTGCGGCCATGAGCGCGCCCATCCCGCCCTTCGGCGCAATACTTCCGCGCATCGCGCCCTTCGGCACGCGCCCCTCAAGCAAAGAGGAGAGGGTCAGCGAAGCGCTTAACCTTTTCGGATCCCCGCCAAACACGCCTTGTAGGGCCGGTGACAAAAGTCTTTGTTCGAATTCTGAATTCACCGTGCGCTCGGCCCAATCAAAAACCGTCTCGCCTGCCTTTGGCCATACGTCTTTACTATGGAACTTCGCCCGCCCCATCATCCACGTCAATTTTGCCGTGGTGATTGCGGTCAGCGGCCAGCGCCTGGGCTCTTGCCAAAAGATATAGCGGTTCTTGCGCTCCGGTTTTGGAGTAGCCAGCGGCAAATCCAAAGAGGTGATTAAATCTTCAAGGGAGCGGTCGGCAAGCATCGCGTTGGCCGCGGTCTCAACCAATCCGTGTTCCGCAAGCCGGGTTTGCAACATCCCACCCGGCCTGGCTTCCCGCTCAAAAACCTCGACGGCCATGCCGAGTTTGCGTAGGTAATAAGCCAAAGTGAGTCCGGAGAATCCGGCTCCGACGATCGTGATCTTTTTCATAAGGCCTGACTGAATATTTTGGTTGCGGGTTTTTGCAAGCGCAGGCGCTGATCAAGTGCCACACAGGCGTTACGCAAGAACGGCTTTCCTTTTTCGGTAAGACGAAGTTTTCGGGATGTGAGTGTGACTAAGCCGTCCGCAATCATGTCGGCCAGGAACTCACGCACATCATCCTCTTGCGCTTGATCGTCAAGTTCGGTTTCACCTTGGGTCATAAAACGCAGGATTTGCTCCCGGTGGCGACGGTCCTGAGCGGTGAGCTTGTGGCCGCGCAAAGTCGGAACGATTCCTTCGCCGATGGTGCGCTGAAATACCGGCAAGACTTTTTCGTTTTGGTGAAAGCAGTCCGGCGACTCGGATATGGAGCTGACCCCAAGACCCAAAAGCACGTCCGTACGCAGATCCGCGTAACCCATAAAATTGCGATGCAAGGTTTTTTGCTCCATCGCTTTTGCCAACTGATCGCTCTTCAGCGCAAAGTGATCCATACCGATTTCAATATATCCGGCCTTGGTGAGTTTCTCGTACGCCATTTCATAAAGAGCGCGTTTATCTTCGCCCACCGGAAGATCGCTGTCCTTAAATAATCTTTGCGCGGGCTTGATCCACGGAACGAGGGCAAAAGAGTAAAGCGCGATGCGGTCGGGGCGAAGCTCGATCGTCTTATCGACCGAAGGCGCGAAAGATTCGAGCGTTTGCTTCGGCAGCCCGTAGATCAAATCGAAATTGACCGAAGTGTAACCCATTTGGCGCGAAGCCTCGGTCAGCGATTTTGTAACCTCAAAAGGCTGAATGCGGTTCACCAGTCTTTGCACTTCGGGATCGAAATCCTGAACGCCCATGCTCACCCGCTTAAAGCCGAGCCCATACAGTACTTTTAATTGCTCCGCGGTCGTACGGCGCGGGTCCACTTCGACTGAGCCATCGAAATGGCCGGAATCGAGCGTGATATTTTTCATCAAACCTTGAATCAATAGCTCAAGATTTTGCGCCGAGAGAAAAGTCGGCGTGCCCCCGCCCAGATGAAGTTGGCGTAAAGGCTTATTTCTAATTTCAGGCACGGCCTGCAAATAAAGCTCGAATTCCCTAAGCAAAAGTTGAACGTAGGACTCTTCGCCCCCATGATTTTTGGTGATCATCGTGTTGCAGCCGCAAAACGTACAAAGACTTTCGCAAAATGGAATATGCAGATAAAGCGACCAAGACATTTCGTTTGCACTGAAGGCGCGCTTAAGCGAAGCCAGCCACTCTTCCGTCGCCGGCGAATCGCTCCAGTACGGCACCGTCGGATAACTGGTGTAGCGCGGAACCGGAACATCGTATTTCTTAAGCAGTTGCGATTGGTTCATTATTTAAAAACCTCGCGCACGATCTTCACGAACTGGCGCACGTTCTCCTCCGGGGTTTGTGGCAACACGCCGTGACCTAAACCGCAGACCCAGTGCCGGCGCTCAAGCGCCGAGAGGCGTTCAAATTTTTCCAAATAACGCCGAAGCCTTTGTTCAAATTCATTTCGCTCACAAAACAGCATCGCTTGATCGAAGTTTCCTTGTAAAAAACCACGCGCATTGGTTTTTAACTCATCCGCCAAATCATTGCGATGATCGAGGCCGAAACCCGCCCAAGTTGTTTTTTCGCGCATTTGTTCAATGTGCTTGGGCGTGGTGCCCTTCGAGTAATACCCAAGCCTGCCGGAAAACTTTTTACTTAAAGACGCCAAATGTCCTTCGATATGATCCGCAAAATCCAGTGGGCTGAGCTCGCCGGCCGCCGTGTCGAAAATCATCACGACCTCAGCACCGCCATCGATCTGCAGTTGAATGTTGGCTTCAAGTAACGGCAAAAGATACTCGCAAAAATTATGATACAAAGTGATATTGCGTTTTGCTTCGATCAGATTTCCTTTGTGCTCACCCTCGATCGCGTAAGTGAATAATGTCCACGGCCCGCCGACGAAGCCGATCAGGCTTTTGTCTTTGGGTAACACTTTGCGCGTGGCTTCGAGCGCTTCTTTTTGAAAGCTCAACGTTTCGAGCGCGTCCTTGAACGGGCGAAAGCGCTGCATGCTGGACTCGGTCAAATGCCAGCCCAATTTCGGTGATGGGTCATAGGTCAATCCCATCCCCAACGCCTCAAGCGGAAAAAGTAAATCGCTGAACAAGATCGCGACATCAAAATCAAAATCATTGATCGGACCTAAAGCCACTTCCGCAGCTAGCGCCGGTTGCTTGCAAAGTTCCATGAACGAATAGGATCTTTTCAAATTCTGATAGTGTTTGTGGTAGCGGCCCGCCTGGCGCATAAACCAAATTGGGGGCGTGCTCTGGGCGACGCCGTTGAGGGCGTTATGAAATCTGGGATTCATTTAGGCTTCTCCGTATTCTGACTGGCGTTTTCGGGATTCCAACGGTAGCCGATGCCGCGGATGGATTCGATACATGGGGAGACGTTTTCGCCAAGCGATGTGCGCAAGCGAAGAACCGCGTTGTCGACCGTGCGATTGGAGGGGAACTTATCTTCGCCCCACAATGTGTTCAGGGCTTGATCGCGGCTGACGACCCGTGGGCTTTGTTCGACCAAAAGTTTCAACAGCAATAAATCCTTAGCGGCCACGCTCTCCGGATTCCCAGAGCGCTGAAATGTGAAACTCTCAAAATCCGCATGCACGTCGCCGATCTCGAGTTTTTTTGCCGGCTGGTGATTGTCCAAAACGTGGCGCACCCGCAACAGCAATTCGCGCAAATGAAAAGGCTTCGGAATATACTCCTCCGCGCCAAGCTCATAACCTTGCAGTCGCGATTCAGCGTCGCCCTGCGCGGTGAGAAAAATAAATGGTTTAAGCGGCAGCTCGCGCGCCAACTCAAAGCCCGTTCCATCCGGTAAGCCGATATCAAATATATAGAGATCAAAGCCCTTCTTTTGCACTTCGAGCACGGATTCGCGCTTAGAACTCGCCCATACCACCTCAAAGCCCTCTTTATCCAGACGCTCTTTCAGTGTGGCGCCAAGCGAAGTGTCATCTTCGACCAACAGGATTCGGGTCATGCCGGCCTCTTTAATATAAAGACGGTTTTAAAACCCGAGGTGGAGGGCGCGAAATGAATTTGGCCGGACATTTTCGCGATCAACAAGCGACAGATATAAAGCCCAAGGCCGCTGCCACTGGTCTGCTTCGGACGGTGGAAGAGCCGGCCGAGGCTTGAAGCGTCGCCGTCGAAGCCACGCCCGTCGTCTTGCACCGATATTTGAATTTTGTCGTTATCCAACGCACACGAATCGATATTCAGTGCGTGCGCCTTGCCATGCACGAATGCATTTTGCACAAGATTGCCCAAAATCGAGCGCAGAGCCCGTTCATCGGCCATAACTTTGCAGTCGCTTAACAATTCAATATTCAAATTTGGCCACTGCTCGCGCATACGTTCAATCAACGGACCCAACTGCAAGGGCTCAACAAACAATTGCAAATTATCTTGGCTGGCAAAGAACAACGAATTTTCCAACTGCACCTGCAAGCGGACGGTGTCGCCGATCAGCCGGCCCAAAATGGGCGAGCTGTGATCGCCCAATTCATCCTTCAACGCCTCGGCCTGCAGTCTTAATGAAGCGAGCGAAGTTTTAATTTCATGCGAAAAGCTCGCGAAGAATTCACGAATGCGTCTGACGCGCAGTTTTTCTTTCTGTACGAAGGCGATCAGCGCCCCGCCACCGACGGCCAGCAACACGACCCAAGCCGTGCCTTCCCAAAAAACCATGCGCTTTTGCCGGTTCCAGTGATCGATTTGTTCGGGCTGCAGTTCTGCCAAGCGCGAAATATGATCGACGCTGAATTTGAACCACCAAATCGCGAAGGTGACCGTGAACAACAGCCACGCCACCGTCAGCAGCGTTTTAAAAAAGTCTTGCCGCTTAGCCCAGTTCAAGCGCCGCCTCGTGGATCTTGGCCAGCGCCCGATCCAAAACTTGATTGTCATGCGCGAGCGAAAGAAATCCGACTTCGTAACCGCTTGGCGCCAGATACACGCCCCGCTTAAGAAGCGCGTGAAAGAACGGGCGATATTTGTCGGCCATGCCTTCCGGCAAATCCTTAAGGCTGCGCAGAGTTTTTCCAACTTTAGGGTGAATCCAAAAAACCGAAGCGAGTTGCGCGACATCGAGGCCGATCGGCGCGATCACCTTGCGCAGCTCTTGTGCGAATTCCTGAGTGCGGCTTTCAAGCAATGGATGAACGTTCGCTTCTTTCAATTTTTTTAGCGTGGCCCAGCCCGTACGCATCGCAAGCGGATTGGCGCTCAAAGTTCCCGCCTGATAAACGCGGCCCGCCGGGGCGACCAAATCCATCAGCTCCGCGCGGCCGGCATAAGCGCCCACCGCTAGGCCGCCGCCCATGATTTTGCCGTAGGTCACTAAGTCGGGCTTCATACCTAGTCGCTCGACCATCCCGCCGAAAGCGGCGCGAAAGCCCGATATGACTTCGTCAAAAATAACCAGTGCGCCGTTTTCTTTGGCGAGCGAAAAAATTTTCTCTAAGAACTCTTTACGCTGCAAAAGTAAGCCGTAATTGGCCGGCATCGGCTCAACGATCACCGCGGCGATCTCGCGGCCGTGTTCCTTAAAAACTTTTGCCAGCGCCTCTTCATCGTCGAGCGGTGCCGTCAAAGTTTGCTTCACCACGAAATCAGGAACACCGTCGCTGTCGGCGGCACTTGGGCCGGCAAGACCGCTGCCCGCTTTCACCAGCAGCGAATCGGCGTGGCCGTGGTAGCAGCCCTCGAATTTCAAAATTTTAGCCCGCCCCGTAGCGGCGCGCGCGACACGCAAAGCACTCATCACCGCTTCGGTGCCGGAGCAAACAAAACGGATACGCTCGACCCACGGCAAGTGGCCTTGCACGAATTCGGCAAGCTCAAGCGAATAGGGTTCACAGGCACCGAAGCACCAGCCCAACTCGACTGTTTCTTTTAAAATTTTTTCGACGTCGGGATCGCGGTGGCCCAAAATATTAGGCCCGAAGCTTTGGCAAAAATCGATGTAACGCTCGCCTTCGACCGAATAAAGATAGGGGCCTTCACCGCGTTTAAAAAATATAGGGGTTCCGCCGACGCTTTTAAACGCACGAACGGGAGAGTGGACACCGCCGGGCGCGACTTTTAGCGAACGCCGGAATAGTTCTTCTGAATTCAAATCCATAGGCTTGTCTTCTTTCATAAAATCGCCGTCCGTTCAAGGCACGGTCTCTTCGAGAAATTGCTCTAAACCGATAAAAACCTTCACCGGCCGCGCTAACCCGGCCTCGGCCTTCAAAAAGTCATACGTGTGTCCCGGCCCACAAGCATGGTGGCCGCTATTGATCTCAGCGGGAAAATGCTTTCGCGCCTGCTCGAAGGAGGTGCGGCTCATCCAGAAAAAATGCGTTTTGCCGCGCAAATCCGGAAATTGGCTCTTCGGGGTCAGCGAATAGGTGGCGATGATGGTCCCCAGCCCCTTTACTCCGCCCGAATGCGTGAGTTTGGTCCATTCACGCGGACCTGCGATCCGTTCAATGCCGGCGCCTTCATTTTCGCCAAGACTGTCACTGCAGCCGTTCACAAAGATCCCTTGTGCCGCAAGTTTCATCCAGGTTTGTACGCCTGCGGTCCAAATCACTTGCTCAGGCTCCAGCTTAATATTTCTAGGGAGCGCATCCGCACGCGCGACAAATACGGCCGCGAGGGATTTAAAATCAAAATGAGATTCAATCGGCCGGCGCTCAAACCAAGAGTTTTCTTTTGCTTCGAGCGGAAAAATATCTTCGGCGCCCTCAGCTCTTGTCCAGGGAGTGGAGTTGTCAAGTTTCCATTCATTTAAGACTTCGCCTTGATCGGTTAAACCGCGAAGTGCCTTCACCATCCCGTAAGGTTTCAGCACGCGGGCGACGCCGATCTTTTGGTGGCAGCCGCCGCCATATCGATTCAAGATTTCCCGCTCCTCTTGGGCGCACTTGAACGTCACATCGTCATTCAGCCGTGCGCACAAATCGCCGACCGTGGAGTTCTGGCGCGAAATCTCAACCGCAAGCGCACCCTGCGCAGGTGCGGGTGGATTCAGGCTAAGAGGTAAAATTTGAAAGCGGCAGTTCTCGATCAGTTTACGCACCGAGATTCCAGCCTCAAGAAAATTTTCCTGTTCCGCTTCCAATAAGCGGTCCAAACCCGCCTTCGCAAGAATCAATCCGCCCTTCTCGTCGTGCATTTTTTTGAGGCGGGTCGGCACGTTGCCGCGGATATTTTTGAATTCAATCTGCAAGTTTCCGGGCAAAAGTTTTTTAAAAACGGGTGTGAGGTTGTAGATCCGTCTTGGCGAACTGGTGAAGACACACAGCTTTTTGCTTTTGATGGCTTGCTGCCAAATGTCTTCCGGAATCAGCAGCACGTCGCGCAGGTCCGCGCGCGGTAAGGTCATCGCAATCTTGGTGTCGGAGCGGTCTTGCACCGGCAGATCTTTCCACGAGTGAACGACCAGATCGCAGCGCCCCTGAATAAGATCTTCGTAAAAATCCTCGGTAAAAACGCCGCGTGCGCCCATCCCCGCAAGCGGTATGTCGAGATTTTGATCGCCAAAAGAGCTTTTAAAAATAAACTCAGTGGCGGGCTTTTCAGGAAGTTTAGAAAGAGCGCGCGAAACTTGATGAGCCTGCCAGCGCGCGAGATCGCTTTTTCGCGAGGCGATCTTCAGGCGCATATATCATCCCACCCTTGCGGGCGGACGATAGCTTGGGCCGAGACTTTGAGCGCGCGCACTTCGATCTCGGCACGGACTTTTTCCACCAGTGGGATCAATCGGGTTTTGTTCTGTTCAATTTGCAGAAAGATGTCTTTTAGACCGTGATTCTCAAGCGCGCAGTGCACTTTATCGGTCGACGAATTGTCGCGCAGATCGAAGATTTGCGAAGGTCGTTTACCTCCGAGCCAGCTTTCGATTTCCGCAGCCGCAAGCGGCGCCGCGATGATCAGCGCTCCGCCATCGAAAGATTTCTCCTGCAAATGGCGGACTGGACCGTCAAAAAAATGAATCTTTTTGGGGTTGCGCACATGAAGAGTGACGTTCTTGCCCTGCTTAGTGAGATAGGGAAGGACTTCCTGAACGAGATGCCCGCCGCCGATCACGTGCAGCGTGTCCTCTTTCAAATTCTTGCGCAGCCAACTGCCGTACGACTGATTGCCGAGGCCGCTTAAAAATTGCGAACGCAAAGCTTTGGCGTCGCTCAAAATCCGCTGCGCCAAAGCCTCATGCCGCGGCTGATGAAGCAGCCATTCATTCATAAACACTTTAAATTGACCAAAAACCTCGGTCTCCCCGATGATCGGCGAATGCAGCCCGCACACGACCTCAAGCAAGAAGCGGTAGGCGTTGGTCCAGAGGTATTTCTCGTCATGCGGCTCTTCAAGGGCCGTAGCTTGCTCAGGCGTAACGAAGGCCAAGCTGCGCAGACACGTCGCCCACACGGGGCCGCCGCCGACTCCGGTAGACTCGAACACGTTGGGCTTGCGACGATGGACGATGCATAATTCGTTAAGCATATGTGAGGCTTAAGCTATCGCGGCAAGCCCCTGCCATTGTCACAACTTTGTCACTTGAAAGTGATTCTCAATGTACGCCCTCCCGCAGTTGAGAACCTGTTTCAAATTGAGATATGCGGCGGGAAGCCCGGGCGTTAGATGGCCTGATGATCAATCCTATGCGAATTTAATCTGATAACTATTAGCGTCCCTAAAGGTCTTAACGGAAGAATCTTCATTTCACCCGCCCACTGCTGGATGTTAGTGAAAGCGTTTTTAAGGGCCAATCCATTGCCAGTTCGTTTGCCATAAGTGACTGACTCATGCCCAAGCTTAGCAATGATTTCAGTAGGAATGCCCTTACCAGTATCTCTTATTTCAAGTAAAAGAGACCCACTTTCTTGCCCCAGAGTGACCGATACTAATTTTGTCTTTTCACTAAGCGACTCAATACTATTGTTTAAGAGATTCGAAACAATTCGCATTAGCTGGTCTAAGTCACCTTGATATTTCGCGTTCGAGTCATAAACATCGAAGTGAGCTGACAATTTCAAATTGTCAATTGATGTGAATTCAATTTTCTTTTCATCGAGCACCGCTTTAATTCCGTCCATGAGATCAACGAGACGAAAAATGCTCTCCGAAAATTCACCATTAAAAGGGCCTCTAGCCACCAATTTTTTGGTAATACTCAAGTTGTTTCGTCGGCTGTAAGTTAGAAACTCATCTGCGATCTTCGAAAGCCTAACAAAAACTTTCTGAAGAAGTTCGCGATTTTCAAAATCCACATTCCGCTCCTTTGCGACCATCACCTTTAGAGCGCTTAATGGAGAGCGAAGATCGTGCGCCATTTGCTTTGCCTTTTCAGCAAAATCAGTATGAAGACGATTTTTCTCCTTTTGCCAGACAAGAACGATCTTGGTCACAATGGCAACGAACATAACGGTAACAAAACTTAACCATATGAAAAGTATTTTTAAAGGCCCTGCTGTCTTCACAGTAATTTGAATTTTTAGGTCATCGCTGGGCATATTACTAATAATGACCTGCTTCTGAAACAAACCACTTGAACACGATCCTTCAATTCTCTCAAAAAATATGACGCCATTTTTTTCACCCGTAATACAGACCCAATCAATCGAACTTGCCAGCGAAGTGAGCTTCATTGATAGATCGAAAATATTTGATCGACCTAAATCCTGATAATTTTGACTTACAAAATTTGCCTTTATTTGCTGAGCAATCTTATCCAAATGCATTGAGTAAAACTGGACCATTATGGCTATATAAACACACCCAATTGACCCGAAAACAGTCCAAATTGGCAGCCTCCTGAATGGCAGCCTACTCAAAATATTGTCTATTTGTTTACCGATGTGCACATTTTTTCCAAAAGATCTGGGGTATAAGCATTGTGATGGCTCGACACCTCTATCCATGCTAAAGGTATGCTAGAAGAGGTATCTTACATGAAATCTATTTCCAATTTCACATTTCTATTGATTGCGGGCTTAGTTCTTTTGGCCTCATTAGTGGTTCCCAATTTTTCCGCCAAACTCGAAAATGCCCTTGGGATTACAAACGTCTCAAACGCAAGCCCCAACTCGATCGCATTAGGCGAGAATGGTTCTGGTGGCTGGAGAACAAAATAGAGTCAAAAAAAAGATATATCGTCGGCGCGACGATAGCAGGCCTAGCAATTATGGCCTTGTGTGTGTCCCTTATTATCAACAATAATATTTCAAACATGGACCACTCATTTTTGCTTCGTGAGAAGCCCTACTCTACTGATCCCCTAGACTACGACTCATTCGTACATCACATCACGTTCTCATCCATTCACAGCACCTTGGTTAGCCAATATAAAGTTGGCGCTCTAACAGGAATCCTGGCTTCATCCTGGTCCCATTCTGATGATTTCAAGGCCTGGACAATTAATATTAGAAAAAATATTACCTTTGAAAATGGCGATCAAATTACGCCAGAAATTGTTGCGAAATCATTGAGCCGAATGGCCTTTATATTTGTGTCTCGCCATTCCGACGACGGAGTTCTCTCAAGAGTCATAGGCTTTGGAGAGCAGCATGACGCGAGCGACATCTTAAAAGGAATGATAGTTTCAAATGATCAAATTGTGATCAAGTTCACCCATGCATTTCCCGATTTTCTGGAGGCGATCAGTTTTGGACTCTATGGCGTAGCCCATCCCTCATCTTTTGATCCATACGATGGTAAATGGATTGATAAACATAAGGCGATAAGCTCGGGGTTCTATAGGATAGCCAAGTGGACAAATGACGAGCTTATTTTGTCACTTAGAGCAGACTTCCTCCCGACAGTTCGAAATGAGAAGCCTCTCAAAAACGTGATTTTTACTACTGAAGGTATTCGCAACGATAAAAAGCCTGACCTCATAGTCGCGACTCATGATTTTGATGAATTGCGTGAATCACATAAATTTTCCGGAGGATCAAAATCTCGAATAATGTACGTTACATGTGCAAGGTGGAATGACCCCAGTAGCCCGTGCTTCAACATCGAAACACGTATTTCGCTTCGAAATGCTTTCTACAGCGGGCTTAAACACTCTGGGATCGAACCAACAACTTCATTTTTTCCGGAAAGCATTAAAGGTATTTCGGCTCCAAAGGATCCCTTAATCATTGAAGATGCTAAGATCAGAAAAATTAAAATTAAATCTAATTACTTTAATAATTTGCCCAAAGTCCGGCAACCCAATGACATGAGAGCAATTCTTAATGGCACCCTCGATTTTATTGAGCAAAAATACGCGTTGAAAATCGAGAAATCAGACCCGACGGATGTGGGCTTTAATGCAAACGTAGATATTCAGCCACGCATGACAGGCATTAGAATCGATTACCCCTATCGAGATGTGCGTTTTATGTTTTTGTCTAAAGAGGGGATCAAACTGCCCGATGCCGACGGCTCTATCCACAAATTGTTAAATCTGGAGCCTCTGGATTTGTCACAGATCAATCTTAAGTTGTGGGAGCAAGCAATCATTTGGCCCGTTAGCCATGTCGACTACGGGGTCTGGTACGACCCAAACAAGTATGATCTCAAACAACTGAATACAAGTTTGCCGCCACTCGAGCTACAGTGGATTGGCGTAAAATAAATCAACACGTTAGAGCTGGATGGTATTATGCGCCCCTGCTAAGGGCTCCGAATATCATTAGTGAAATCAATTATCGAAAATTAGATTCTAGACAGTATGAGGCCACCGCATTCCTCAATCATAAAATACTATTTCCAAGCTTGGAACCACGGCAAAAGCTCTACACACCCTTTGTAGGACAAGGTACATCAAATGTAAAATTCGAATCCATCGCTAAAGCAATTTCAGAAGCACTCGAGAGGTGGGCGTATTTTGCGAACTGTTTAGACAACAAGCCAGACTCCATACTCAGGTTCGGCGACTCTACAACCGGGTTTGCCGCCTACCCATCTCGGAACTCTGAATTTGCGAGAACTAATGCTTACTTTGAAGCGAAAGAACGCTGGGATATTTGCCGTTGGTGGCAGAACCACCTACCTGCGAAAAAGATTATCTTCGAAAATTTTCCATCTACGCAAGCGATAGAAATTATTTCGCCCATCAAAGGGACAACACTAATTCTGAGGGAAATAACTGAGTTCGGAACGGCATATGGTTTTGGCTCGGCGTCCAACCAAAATGATG
>CAZVOP010000053.1:25271-25688 GCA_964628445.1 uncultured Pseudobdellovibrionaceae bacterium
TGATGCATTCAGTAGTTCTTTTAAGGAACTTTGCAGGAATAAACTGATACTAAGAAAGGCCGCTGTCCCCAACATCCTGATTGAAGATCTTTATATTCTCGAACGACGACTTATTTTTTTCAGCAAGGGTAAAGGTTCTAAAGTTTTTGAAGAAAAAGTGGATATGTCATCTAAAATTCCAACATTAGATCAAACACCGAATCTGATTTGTGATCAAAAGGTAAGCGGACCATGGGATAAGTACTGCACGGTATGGCGCTGCTATTTCGAAGGTACTTTCGAGGATTTTAAAGAGCTTGATCAGTTCTCTTTCTAAGCTACCGAATTGGAAGGTTCATTACTCGCAGCCAATAAGCTGGCCGAGCCTGCATTTCTCTTGGAAGCGCGCGGAAACCTTTTGCCAGATATCTACGAACT